>CAMBWG010000092.1 GCA_945871415.1 uncultured Desulfovibrio sp. | reverse complement strand
CCCCCCCCCCCCCCCCCCCCCCCCCCCCCCCCCCCCCCCCCCCCCCCCCCCCTAAAAAACAGCTTATGAACAGGTTGGCAGGCCCTAGGAGGTGGCTACGGCCTCGCCGCCTCTGTTATTGATATGGTCCATGATTTCCAGCGCTTCCGGCTGGTTGGGATTACCCTGCAGGGCGCGGATGGCCAGTTCTTCGGCCTGCTGGCGCTTGTGCCAGTTCCAGTACATCTTGGCCATGCGGCCATAGGTGTTGGGATGGCCGCCGAACGTGCGCAGCACGCTCTTGTAGACGCGTTCCATCTTTTCAAATTCGTTGATTTCCGCATAGGCGTTGATAGCGCCCACATAGGCCGCCGATTCCCGCGGATAGCGCGCCATGGATTCTTCGTACATTTCTCCCGCTTCGGCGAACTGCTTGGCGGCAAAAAGAATCTTGGCGATCTGGATATGCAGTCCTTTTTCGCTGCCGAATTCTTCGGCGGCGCGCTTGAGAAAGGCGCGTCCCTTGCCGAACTGTCCCTGTTGCAGCAACTGAATGCCGGTCTGGATCAGAGTCTTCTTGCGTTCGGCCTTGGCTTCCTGCGCGGATTTCTGAGCGTTTTCCGCTTCCTGCTGCAGGATGCGGGCAAGCCCGTCCAGTACGGCGGCAATGGCCTGCGCCTTGGCATGCTCGAACTTGATTTGACGGGGGCGTCCCGTATTTTGCGGATCAAGCAGGTGCTGCAAGGACTGATGGCGCACCAGCGTATGCAGGAAGTCATCCATCTGGATTTCCACTTCCGCGCGGGCCGAGCGCATCAGTTTGACGCTGGCGTACTGACGCATGGCCGTGGCCATGGCGTGCAGAGCGCGTTGGACTTCTTCCCGCCGCAGATAACCGTTGGCGCGGGCGATATTTTCACGCAGTTCTTTGGGTGGCGTTGTCAGCATGCTTGTGTTCCGTTGTCTGCCAGTGTTTGAGCACTTCGGATGCCTGTTCGTGCAGAATGTCCGCAACAGTCTCGGGCAGTAAAAAATCCGTATTGAGTCCAGCCAGCCAGCGCCGCCGGATATCGGATGCGCTGATAGGTAACCAGGGTGTATGCAAGAAGTGAACCAGTCCGAAAGTTTGACACTCCTGCCGGGATGCGGAAGCGCAAACGCGAAAGCTGAGGCCGTCCGGGAACAGGGGCGGAATCGCCGCCGCGTCCGGCCAGAGGCGGCGCACGGTGGCGGGCACAACGGCATCGGCGGCACGGGCGCGCGGCACGACAATCAGGTGACAGAGTTCCGGCAGACGGGAGCCGTGATACCAGCTGTCCAGCATTTCAAAATCCTGACTGCCCAGGATGAAGAAGAGGGCTTCGCCGGGGTGGGCTTCCCGCAGGGCGCGCAGCGTATCCCATGTGTAGGACGGGCCGCGGCGCAGCGACTCGCAGCGATCGCAGTCGATGCCCGGCAGACGCCGGGTGACGCTTTCCACCATACGGGCGCGCAGCTCAAACGGTAACAGCCCTGCGGCTTCCTTGTGCGGAGGATTGGCGCAGGGCAGGAGAGAGAGCACGCTGATGCGGTCGCCAAGGGCTTCCCTGATCTCTATGGCCAGACGGAAATGCCCTATATGAGGGGGATTGAAACTGCCGCCGAGAAAGGCGCGTCCTCCGGGGCAACGAGCCCCGTCTGCGGAAAACATCTATTCGCGCACCTGCCCTTGTCCCATGACCACAAACTTGGTGGATGTCAATTCGCGCACGCCCATGGGGCCGTAGGCGTGCAGTTTGGACGTGGAAATGCCTATTTCAGCCCCGAGCCCGAGCTGCCCGCCGTCGTTGAAGCGGGTGGACGCGTTGACGGCGACCATTGAAGCGTCGGCTTCGCGCAGGAAGCGCATGGCAAGGGGATGGCTGCGCGTGCAGATGATTTCCGTATGATTGGAACCGTAACGGGCGATATGATCCAGCGCGGCGTCCATGTCGTCCACCACGCGCACGGCCAGAATCAGAGCGTGATATTCCATGCCCCAGTCCTCGTCCGTGGCGGGCCGGGCGGCCGCGCCCAGCAGCGGCAGAGCACGCGGGCAGGCCTGAAAGCGCACGCCCGCGTCGCCGAGACGTTCCGCCACACGGGGCAGGAAGTCCCCGGCCACGGAGGCCTGCACCAGCAGGCATTCGAGCGCGTTGCACACGCCGGGGCGCTGCACCTTGGCGTTGAAGATGATGTCCAGCGCCTGATCAGGATCGGCGCTTTCTTCCACAAAGGCGTGGCAGACGCCCTTATAGTGCTTGAGGACGGGCATGGTGGCCGCTTCCTGCACGGCGCGTACCAGGGATTCGCCGCCGCGGGGAATCATGACGTCAATATACCGGTCCAGTCTGCACAGTTCCGTAACGGCTTCATGATCCGTGCTGGTGACCAGCTGGGCGGCGTCGGCGGGCAGCCGCGCCTCATCCAGAGCCCGGGAGAGCAGAGCGGCCAGAGCCATGTTGGATTGCAGAGCTTCGCTGCCGCCGCGCAGGATGACGGCATTGCCCGCCTTGAGGCAGAGGATGGCGGCGTCGATGGTGACGTTGGGGCGGGCTTCGTAAATCATGGCAACCACGCCCAGCGGCACGCGCATCCGGCCCACCAGCAGGCCGTTGGGACGCTGCCACTGCGATTCCGTGGCTCCCACGGGATCATCAAGGTCGGCCACGTGACGGCAGGCGCGCGCCATTTCGGCAATGACGGCGGGCGTCAGGCGGAGACGATCACGCCGCGGCGCGTCTATGCCGCGGGCATCGGCTGCGTCCAGATCGCGGGCATTGGCCGCCAGCAGATTTTCCTGCTCCTGCTCCAGCAGGGCGGCAAGGCGGTGCAGAAAGAGCGCCTTTGCGCCGGGGCTCGCCTTGGCCATCCGGCGGGAAGCATCTTTAGCCCTTGCTCCGATACGGGACATTTCGTGCGCCAACGTCATGACAGCTCCTGAAAAAAGGTGGAATACGCACGGTAGTCTATATCATGAAGCGCGCAGTTGACAAGGCCCTGTTTTTTCCCGATGCCGGAAAATGCGCACGGGCTTTTTCTTTGACAGAATACGGCGTCTTGCCATAGAAAAAAGGTTCTTTCTGCCGCCGTGTGCGGGAAAGGGAAAATGACGTTCTTTGTAAGGAGTGCTTCATGATGCAACGTCCTGCGTCGTCCGAGCAAGCAAACCCCACGCTGCTGGGGGATCTCAGGGCCGAGGTCAGCGCCGAAAGCGCGCCCCTGCTTCAGTTCATTGTCACCAACAGCAAGGCCATAGCTTCTGTTGTCCTGCTTCTGCTGATTGCGCTTGCGGGCACGGGAATCTGGCGCTGGCACGCTTCCTCCAAAGCGGAGGAAGCGCTGGATACGCTGGCGAAAACCACGCTGACCACCTCCGGCGCGGAACGGGTGGCGGCGCTGGAGGCGCTGGCGGAAAGCAGTCCGGCGGAGTTCCGCTACAGCGTGCTGAGCGCGCTGGCGCGCAGCGCCGCTGAGGCGGGCGATCTGGATCGCGCCGCAGCTGCCTACGCCAAGGCCGCGCAGCTGGAAAAGGGCCAGCCCATGGGCCTTGCCGCCGAACTGGCGCAGGCCGGCGTCCTGCTGCGGGCAGGTAAGGGCGAGGAAGCTCTGAAACTGCTGCAGTCGCTGGAAAGCGGCATGTCCGAGGAATCCCGTCTTGAAATGCTGCCGCTTGTGGCCGATGCCGCGGAAATGGCCGGCAGGAAGGACGTGGCGGCCGACGCCTACGGCCGCCTCGGCAAGGCCTATCCCGGCGAAGACGGCAGCTTTTATCGGGCCCGTGCCGCGGAACTCGGTAAGAAATAGTTTTTTTTCGTAACGCGCCCGGCTCCGGCCGTGCGCGTTCTTTTTATTTCCTCGCTAAGGGGCAGGAATTTATGAAAAAATGTTTATTGTGCCACAAGCCTTATGCTCAAAATGAGAATAGCTGCCCCTTCTGCGGATTTGAGCCGGAGCAGCGGCAGGGGATTTCTTTATTTGCTCCGGAGCTTGCAGCCGAAGGCGCCAATTTCAAGAGCACGGCGTTTTCATATTTGGCGGAAAAGGAAGAAAAAAGCTTCTGGTTCGTGAACAGAAGCAAACTGATTGCATATTTTCTGCATAGCTATGCAAAAAATATGAAAAACTTTATGGAGATAGGATGCGGCACTGGATATGTTCTCTCCTGCATCCATAAAGAATTCCCTCATATTCAGCTAACAGGCGCGGAAGTTTTTACCGAAGGGCTGAAGTTTGCCAAGGGACGGCTGCCCAATGCGAATTTTTTACAAATGGATGCCCGTAAAATTCCTTTCGTGGAGGAGTTTGACGCCATTGGCGCTTTTGATGTTCTGGAACATATAAAAGAAGATACGGTCTGTCTGGAACAGATTCATACCGCATTGAGACAGAACGGTATTTTTCTTGCGACAGTTCCTCAGCATCCTTCTCTCTGGAGCTCCTCCGATGAGGAGGCCTGTCATGTCCGTCGCTACGAGAGGGGAGAGCTGGAGAAAAAACTTGCTGATGCAGGCTTTCAAGTGCTCCGCTCCACCTCCTTTGTCAGTCTGCTGCTGCCGGTCATGTACCTGGCGCGACGTCTGAACAGAACAAAGCCGACCTCAACCGGACCCCGCGCACATGACGAACTTGCCCCTCATCCGATCGTCAACGGAACGCTGTCCCTGGTTATGTCTCTTGAACGGGCAGGAATACAGGCGGGACTTTCTTTTCCTTTTGGAGGTTCGCGGTTAGTTGTCGCTCGTAAATCATCCCCATCTGTCTAGATAGTGTCGTCAATTTGCTTTTATCTGTTCTGGGCGCGTTGAAGCGGCGTCCTGTGGAGGAATCAGACCCATGAGCATGCATCCCCTGTTGACGGGCGGGCGCGGAGAGCGCCATCTTTTGCTGACCAATGAAGCCATTGTGCGCGGCGCGCTGGAAGCGGGCGTTTCTCTTGTGTCCTGCTATCCGGGAACGCCGTCTTCCGAAGTGCCGGACACGTTCCGCAAGCTGGGGAGCGACCGGTATGTGCTGGAATATTCCGTCAACGAGAAGGTCGCCTTTGAGGTCGCCGCCGGAGCCGCGCTTGCGGGAGGCATGGCGCTGGTGACCATGAAACACGTGGGGCTGAATGTCGCGGCCGATCCCCTGTTCACGGCGGCCTATTCCGGCCTGCCCGGCGGGCTGGTGCTGCTGAGCGCCGACGACCCCGGCTGTCATGCCAGCCAGAACGAGCAGGACAACCGTCATTATGCCCGCGCCGCCTCGCTGCCCTGCTTCGAGCCCGCTTCGGCCGCGGAAGCCAGGGAAATGACGCGGGAGGCCTTCCGCATGGCGCGGGAGCTGCAGCAGCCCGTCATGCTGCGCACGACGACGCGCGTCAATCACATGCGCGGCCCCGTGGAATTCGGCGAGCTGCCCGCGGAGCGCTCGCAGGTGCCCTTTGAGCGTAATCCCGGCCGCTTTGTGGCCGTGCCCGCCACGGCGCGCGTCCGTCACCGCGCGCTGGTGACGGCCATGAAGAAGGCCCGCGAGTTTGCTGAGAACAGCCGTTTCAATACGGAATACGGCGATCCCGGCGTGCGTACCGGCATCATCGTCAGCGGCGTGTCGCGCAATTATCTGGCCGACGCGCTGGCGACGGGCGGCTGGGGCGGACGCGTGCGCGTGCTGGAGCTGGGCATGACCTGGCCCCTGCCCGAGAAAAAACTGCTGGCCTTCCTTTCGTCCTGCGACCGGGTGCTGGTGCTGGAAGAGGGCGACCCCCTGCTGGAATCCGGCGTCCGGGAACTGGCGCAGCGCCATCATTGCGCCGTCCGGGTGGAAGGCAAGGACGAACTGCTGACCGTGCAGGGCGAATACTCCACCACGCTGCTGCTGCGGCGTCTCGCGCAGTATCTCGACTGCCCGTGCCCCGCGCTGACCTCGGCGGCCCCTGCGGCGGAAGGTCTGCCCAACAGACCGCCGAACCTCTGCGCCGGCTGTTCGCATCGCGCCGTCTACTATGCCGTGCGGCAGGTTTTCGGCGACGACGCCTACTATTCCAACGATATCGGCTGCTACACGCTGGGCGTGCTGCCGCCGCTGCGCGCGGCGGACTTCCTGGTCTGCATGGGCTCGTCCATTTCCACCGGCAGCGGCTTTGCCCGCGTTTCCGGCAAGCCCGTGGTGGCCTTCATCGGTGATTCGACCTTTTTCCATTCCGGCATGACCGGTCTGGCCAACGCCCTTTTCAACCGGCACGATCTGCTGGTCGTCATTCTGGACAACGGCACAACGGCCATGACCGGGCATCAGCCGAACCCCGGCATGGCGCAGGAAGTGCTGGGAGAGGCGTCGCTGCATCTTGATATTGAAGCCGTCGTGCGCGGTCTGGGCGTGACGCAGTTCGCCCGGGTGAAGGCCTTCAATCTGAAGGGCGTCATGGCGGCGCTGGAAGAACTGAAGGACAAGAAGGGCGTGCGCGTCCTTCTGGCCGAAGAACCCTGCGCCCTCTATGCGCGCCGGCAGTTCAGGAAGGGCACGACGCAGGTTGCCGAGGTGCGGGAGCAGGGCGAGGACGCGCGGCGCTGCCTTGATACGCTGGCCTGTCCCGCCTTCTATCGTGACGGCGAAACCATCGCCGTGGACGAAAACCTGTGTTCCGGCTGCATGGTATGCCTGCAGGTGGCCCCCAAGGCCTTCAAGGCCCGCAAGCGCGGTTAGATTTGTGCGCAGAGAGGTACGATCAATGAGCGAAACGACGCAAAAACGTATGCGGATTTATTTTACGGGCGTGGGCGGCCAGGGAACGCTGACGGCGACGACGCTGCTTTCCCGGACCGCGCTGGATGCCGGTCTGGATCTGGTGGCCGGCGAGGTGCATGGCATGGCCCAGCGGGGCGGCGTGGTCGAGTCCGTGCTGCTGTTGGGGGGCTGGCGTTCGCCCAGGCTCGATCCGGGGGAAGCCGACATCATTCTGGGCTTTGAGCCGCTGGAAACCCTGCGCGGGCTGCCCTATCTGCGCCCGGGCGGCGCGGTCTTTTCCAGCAGCGATCCTTTGCCTCCGGTGAGCGTGTCGCTGGGCAACGCTCCATATCCCGATCTGGCGGATATTGAAAGCAGGGTGCGCGCCGCGGCGGGCGTCTGCCGTTTTCTGCCCTGCCGGGAGCTGGGCTTACAGGCCGGTTCCGTGCAGAGCGGCAATACGGTGCTGCTGGCCGCCGCCTGCGCCTCGGGCCTGCTGCCGTTCGGGACGGACGCGCTGGAAGCCGCCATTAAGAAATATCTGCCCGCAAAGCTTCAGGACGTGAATCTGAAGGCCCTGTCCCTCGGCGCCGCGGCCGTTGCCGGGTAGCCTTCTCCGGCAGGAAAGAAAACCTCGGGAGAGGTGTCCCCCCCGGGTCGGGAAAAGCCGACCCGGGGGGCTTTTTCTTTTTCAAGAAATCGTCTATATAAACGGTTTCTGTCCCCTTTACATTCAGCATGGGAGATGCGCATGAACAAATGGGCCCGCAGCCTCGCCGTGGCGGCGATGGCACTGCTCCTTCCGGCTTATGCCCAGAGCGCCGACATCAAGCTCGGCCTTATGTGCCCGCTCACGGGCAAATGGGCCTCGGAAGGCCAGGACATGAAGAACATCGTCACCCTGCTGGTAGATGAAGCCAACAGCAAGGGCGGCGTCAACGGCCGGAAGATCGAACTGGTGGTGGAAGACGACGCCGGTGACCCCCGCACGGCCGCGCTGGCCGCGCAAAAGCTGGCCTCGGCGGGCGTGGTGGCTGTCATCGGCACCTACGGCTCGGCTGTGACC
>CAMBWG010000091.1 GCA_945871415.1 uncultured Desulfovibrio sp. | reverse complement strand
AGCCAGTTCTGCGCGCGGGCAATCCTGCCGATCATGTCGCCGTCCGTATCCCAGGCGGCGGCCATGCTGCCCGTCAGCGCGTCCAGAAAGGCCCCGGCCTGCCCGGCCGCGGCGCGGCGCGTGGGGCCGTCCCGGTAGTTGTCCAGGTATTGCAGCACGCTTTTTACAACGGCTTCCGGCCATGTCACCCCATTGCAGCGCATGGATGCCGCCTTGACGAAAACATCAGACGTTGCCGACAGGGCCGCGCCGCCAAGTTTGCTGAGGGTCTGCGTGGCGCGCAGGATAGAAGAGACTTTGGCCAGCGTGGGAAAGACGCATTCGCTGGCCTCCCCCGTCAGCTCGGCAAGCTGCTTTGCCGTGGCCCCGGTAGTGGGGCCGATGCCGCGCGTCATGGTCGCATCCAGCTCGCGTTCCAGTGTCTGCCGCGTCGCATGGTCAAGCGTCGTATCGGCATGGACGCGCGCACGCTCGTCATCTATCAGCCGCCGCACGGTCTGTTCCGGGTTCGGCCCTAAACGCTCCATGAGCGCCACGACCCGCGCCATGCGGTCAAGGTGCTGCAACGTCGCGTCAAGAACATTGCCCGTTCCGAAACGGTCATTGTAGGCGACGGCATCCCTGCCGCTCTTGAAATGCAGTTCGCGTGAATGCTCCAGCGGCGCGGCCACGTCGCGGCCTTTGGCCGCCCCTCCGCCGGAACCGGCAAGAAAGGGATTCTTGCCTACGACAAGATCATCATAGATGCCGGAAAGAATTTCCCGCACTTTGTCGGCGTCGGCGGCGTCGCGTCCGAAAGTCCGCTCCATGTCCAGCCGTGGCAGAATCTCCTTTTGCCAGGCATCCGGCCCGGCCTGCACCAGCTTGTGAACGTCGTGCCGCTGCGGCGTCCAGCCCTCAAGGCGGCCCATGTCGCCGCCGGCAAGGTTGAAACGCTGCCGCGCCGCCTCGGCATAACGGGCGATGATGTCCGCCGTTTCCCGCGCCAGCGGTTCCGCCGCCGCTTCCGGTTCGCGCATGGCCACAATCACGGCGTCGTGAAAAGACTTGTCTTCACGCAGCAGGCGCAGGACGCCGCCCCGGCCGAGTTCGTCCGCGCCGATGCCGTCCAGCTCCCGCGCCAGCGGATCGGCCCAGGACGCAAAGACGGCCCGCCGCTGCGCTGATATTGATTGTCGCGCGCCCGTGAAGCGCCGCGACCTGCCCACAAGCACGGCTTGCAGCCCGTCCAGAAAGCCGAAGCCCTCGGCCTGGGCGCGGCGGATGTCCTGCAGAGCCTCGGCGCGGCGCACGGCGGACAGCATGGCCCGCCGCCGCTTCAATGCCGTAACGCGCTCCACCTCCGGCGCGCGGGCCTGCCATGCCTGCGCCAGCGCCTCCGGAGTAAGGCGGCCTTCCGCCCGCAGGCGCTTCTTTTCCTCCATGAGGGCGGTCACGATGTCCGCCGCCTGGTCTTCCGTCGCGCCTGCTGAGACTGCGGCGCGGATGCAGTCCGCTCTTGAGGCCATGCTTATTCCTCCACCGTCCAGGCACAATTCAGGGTTTCACGTCCAAGGGCTTCGGTACTTTCCGCATCCGTGCGGGCGCTGGCCAGCTCCTCGGCATCGGCCGCGCCGCGCGCTTCCAGCTCGTCCAGGCCCTGGCGCAGGGCTTCGTCCTGGTTGGCCAGCGCCTGCGACTCCGTCCGCCGGGCTTCGTCCGGCGTCATGCGCGGCGGGGCGGGAGGCTCCGCGGCGGTCGAAAAATCAGGGGAAAGCCCGTCCATATCTTCCACATGCAGGTTGACGCCCGCGCCTTCCTCTGCCAGTCTGGAAGTCACGGGAGGGGCCGCGGCCTCTGCCTGTATGGGCGATCCTGATTCCCCTGTCATTGATTGGGCAGGTAACTTTGAGGGGTCGCCCTTTTTTGCTCTCCAGCCCTCGACATCGGCATTGATGTTGTAAAAAAGATTCCCTTTGGCATCCTCTGCCAGCATGACGCCCACAAGACGCGGGGAGCCGTCCAGCTCCACCACGTTTTCCACCCAGTGAAACCGCACGAAGCCGTCCTTGCGCGGCTTGTTCACCGCTTCCGTGCTTTTCAGGGTGGACGTTTCTATGATCTCCCGCAGCTTCGGAAAGAGCTTCCACTTGTCGGCATCCGCGCCCGTGCTTTGATTCTTGCGCCAGCCCTTGCGCGAAAAGCGCACCGGCTTTTCAAGTTGCGGCTGGATGACGGGCTTGCCGCTCTCGCTCTCCAGCTTCAGCGCGTCGTGACAGGCCTTCGCGGCGGCGATGTACTCCGGCAGCCCGGCCCCTTCCGGCACGCCAAGGTCTTCACTGCGGACAACCACGGGAGACAGGGCCTCCCGTCTGGCGCGCTCCAGTGTCTTTGAGTCCCGCAGTACTGCCGACACGTCCGCGGGGCGTCCATCGGACAGTGCCTCCATGCCCAGGACTACGGCATCCGCCACGGCGCGGCGGTCGCCTGCCGTCCATCCTTGCCGTAACAGATCGTTGTCTGCATTGCGGGCCGCGCCGGCAGTGCCGGCACGCGCCATGAGGCCGCCGTCGGGAGATACATCAAAGGGCGTCGGCTCCTGCGCGGGCGTTGCTTCAGCAGGGCGGACAGAGGCCGCGTCGGCAGTGCCGGCACGCAGCGCCGCGCGGCGGGCAAGCAGGCCGCCGGCAGCGCCGAAGACCGAACCCAGCACGCCGCCGGCCAGCGTGTCCAGCGCCAGATCGGTAAAACCCACATCTTCCCCGCGCGACGCCAGATCTGGCAGCACCAGCGCATCGACCAGCGCCGTGGAAGCTACCCCTTCCACAGCTCCGGTTTTTGCGCCCGTCAGCAGCGCGCGGCCCACTGTGCCCGCGCCCCGCGCCGCCGCCATGCCGCCGCCCAGCGGAAGGAAGTTGATCGGATCGGGCAGGCTGCCCAGCAGGGCCGCGCCGAAGCCCAGCGCCATGTCTCCCGCGCCGTTGTATATCTCGCCGCCACGGGCAAGAATTTGTTCGCGGTAGCGGCGGCGGTCAAAGTTCTCCGCCATGATGCGGGCGCGCGTTTCGGTCATGTCCGGCCGAAAGGAAATTTCCTTTCTGTACCAGGGCGACGCCTTCCAGTCCGTTTCCGTCATGGCATGGGCATGATCCGGAGCGGGCTGCGTCCAGCCCTTGAGGGCGAACGCCTGCCGCAGAGCGCCCGGACTCATGGCCTCGGCATCATGCCGCAGCGACCAGGACGGATCTCTGTCGCCCGCCTTGGCCTCTTCCAGGGCGATGCCCTTTTCTTCCAGATAACGGCCCGTGGTTGTGTGGTCGAAGCCTTCCGCCGCCTGCGCCCCCAGCCATTCCCCATATGACGGACGCCATGACGCGACGAGATCGCGGGCGTTGACGGACGGCAGCCCTGCAAAGCACTGTTCAAACAGCATCAGCGCCCCTTTTTCTTTACGGATTTAAGGTCGGAATATCGCCGCGCGTCTTCCGGCGTTTTCAGGCCGATAGCCGCCGGGTCTTCGCCTGTCTCCCGTGCAAAATATTCCATCCAGGCCGTGGGGTGGGATGGGGCCTTCAGCATCTTGCCGTTCGGGGTGGAGGATAACCAATGGTATGCGCCGCCGTCGGGCGCATAGGGTTCTGGCATCAGACCGGCTTGCCACGCTCCCGCATAATCGTAGTCAGCATCCGGGCGCAGCAGATCCGCCAGCAGTTCGGCATCCGTCAGTTGTACCCCGTCGGCAACGGCGATCTCTCGCTTGAGGTTCTGAAACCACGGATGCTGCACTAACTCCTTTCGGAAGCGGGCGGCCTCTTCGGGAGAAAGGTGCGTAGGCTCCCACGACGCGCCTCTGGATTCCTGCCATTTATCGTACCAGTCCATCAGCGCCCTCCCCGAAAAGGCGGTTATACAGCCCGGCGATGCCCTCCGTCGTCGTGCGCTGCCGGTCGGCGGCAATGGTCGCGAGTTCCTTCAGAGAAAAGGCCACAGGCGCGCCGTCTGGATACGTCACGGGCAGGCCCGTCACCTCGTCCACAAGATGCACGCTCCCGCCGTCGGCGGCGGACAGCCACACGCCGGATTCCGCCACATGGCGCGCGCCGCGCTCCAGCATGCTGCGTTGCAGGGGCGTTCCTTCCTTTGGCAGGGCGTCCGTCAGACGCTGCCGCACGACCTCCCGCGCGGCCTTCGCGGCCTCGGCCAGATCGTCCGCGTCCCAGCCGTCGGGAAGACTGCCTTTCGGCAAAAGCAGCATGTGCCCGCCGCCTTCGTCGGGGTCGGCCTCAACGGAAATTTCAAAATGCTTTGTGGCTTCGTCCGGCTCCACGCCGAGCAGCGAGGCATTTGTCAGCATCTTTTCCCACGACGCCGCCAGCGCCCGCGCCGCCTCATTGCCGGGAAAGCGGCGTGATGCCGCCGTGAGCTGCTGCATAAAGGACAGCCCGGCCACAGCGTCCCGCGCCGTGGCCCGCGCGTCCTTATCGACGCCGGGAATATCGCTATCCATTGCCGTGGCGGCGGAAAGCAGTACGGCGGCTTTCGAGGGCGGCAGGTGATCCAGCGTCGAACCCAGCGCCACAACCGGCGCGGGCAGTTTGGCTTCCGTGGCCGCCGCCGTAAAATACGGGCCGTAGCCCGCGCGCAGCGTCGTCAGCAGTTGCAGGCGCGTTTGCGGATCGCTTTCGGCAAAGGCGCGTTCCATGTCCGCCGCCTGCGCCTTCGTCAGCACGCGGGGCGCGACGTTCAGCCCCTTGCCCAGCACGGACTGCGCCTCCAGCAGACGGCGCGTCCGTTCCTCTGGAGTCATGTCGTCCCGCAGCAGCTCCGGGCGTGCGCCGGCGGCAAAGGCCGCCGGGTCTTCCTTGTAGAGCTTCAGCCGCTGCCGGATGACGCTTTCCGCGTCGGCTTTCAGGGACAGGGCGTCCCGGGCATCCGTCGGCGTCATATGCGCGTCAAGGGCCTTCATGGCGGCGTCCCGCTGCTCAAGCAGGGGCCTGTCCGCATTCAGTTGCATAACGTCATGCGCGGTTTGCCGCGCGGTCAGCCGCGCCCGGAGCTTCCGCCCGGCTTCGGGATCCAGCCCTTCCACTTCTTCCACGATGGACGCCGCCGCCGAAAAGTCCCCGCCTGCCGCGCCGTAGGCCGCCGCATCGGGAAAGCCCGCGGCCGCCGTTCTGGCCAGCTCCTTACGCTTGCGATCCGCGGCGTCCAGTTTCGCCCGTTCGCGCTCCACCAGGTTCCGGGCCGCCGTCGCGTCCGCAGGCGTCAGCATCGTGCCGAAGCTGCCCGCCGCAAGCCGTTCCCCTTCTTCAGCAAGCCGCCGCTGTACCGAGGCCCGCACCTCCGGATCGGAGCTGCCAAAGCGTGTGGCGCGGTCGGCATATGTCGCGCGGATAAAGTCGGCATCCGTCATGCCGTCGCGCCATACCTTCTTGAAAATGTCCGTCGCCCCGGCGGCCCCATGCTGCACCGCCGTACTCCAGATCATTTCCCGCACGGCGGGAGAGGCGGACGCCAGCGCCGCCGCGCCGCCCGGCAGAGACTGCGCGGCAGGTTCGTAGAATGTGCCGCGCACGTACTCCCGTTGCCAGCGTTCAAACTCGGCGGGATTCGCCTGCGCTTCCTTCTTCCACGCCTCGGGCATGGCCCCTTGTCGGCCGCCTGTGTCGGCAGGCCCCGCGGCCCGCAGGCGTGCGGCGGTCGCGGCGGCGGCTCCGCCCTGGGCGTCAAGCCAGTTCAGAAAACCCGCAAGACTCCCCTGTTTGCTTGAGAGCTGCCACTTGCCATAGGACGTGCCGCCGGTCTTGTCGTAGCCTATGGCGGCGCTGCTGGCAGTTCCGCTTTCATAGCGTGCGGAAAAGTCCCCTTCCGCGCCGGGGACGCTGCCCGCCAGCAGGCGCGACGCCCCGTCAAGGTCGCCCCTGTCCGCAAGGCCGCGTATCCGCGCGAGCTGCACGGCGGAGGTCAACGAGCGGTTCAGGGCCGTCACGTCCTGCCCGCGCGCCTCAGCGTCCTGAAGGATGGCGGCCCGCTGTGTATCCAGCCACGCGCCGTTCTCCGGGTCTGAGTAGGCGTCCTGTTCCAGCATGGCCAGACGGCCCTTGCGTACGCTCTCTTCCCAGACGGCTTTCTGCCGCGCCGCATAGGACAGCCCCAGTTCCGACGCCCGCAGCCCCTCGGCGGCAAGAAGCCCGCCAAGCTGCGTTCGGAAGATTTCGTTTTCGGCTCCGTCAAAGGCTTCAAGGTGTCGCCCGGCAATTTCCGCGAACTTTTCCCGGAAGTCCTTTCCGGCCTCCAGAGCGTTGCCGCCCTGATGCTCCTGCATATAGGCCGCCTGCCATTCGGAAAACTCCTGCCGCGCGGCCAGCAGGCTTTCATCCATGCGCGTCTGCTGCGTCAGCACATGTTCCCGCGCCAGCACTTTTCCCGTCTGCTGAATTGCGCCTTGCAGCGAGGTCAGAAGCTCCCGCGCGGCCCTGTCCGCTCCCTGCGGCGGCGCGGTTATCCGCACGGCTCCGGGCAGGTTCAGGCCGGTTGCTCCTACCTGCCGTCGGTATTGCTGCAAGCGGGACATCAGCGCCCCCCTTTCGGCCGTCTGGCCAGCGCCCGCAGTTTGCTGAAGCGGCGCGCGGGCCGCCTCTGTTTCCGGGCGGCGGGGGCCGTCCGCTTTGCGGCGCAGTCCCTCATGTAATGCAGATACGCAAGCCTGTAGATATTCACAGATTCTACCCCCGGATGTAGATTGATGGTTCCCGCTCCCAGACGTTGCACGCGCCGTCGGGATAAACCCGGTATACAAGCTCCCTTTTCCCCATATCCGCCGCGACGCGTGCGCCTGAAACGCGTGTCCACAGTCTGCTGACGCCGCGCATCTGGAAATACTTGACCACCTTTGCAAGGCTGTCGCTTACGGTGTCCAGCGTAGCGGCAAACGTCGGTTTCAGCCCGACACGCACCTCTATCAGCATTTGCGATGCCCCCACGTTGCCCACGGCTGCCTGCCCTCGTTGCCGATACCCGGCAGGGCCTCCTGTTGCAGGCCGAACCGGGCTTTCAGAATGGCGTCCACGTCCGCTTCCAGCTTTTGCCGCCGCCGCAGCACGGACGTGGACGCCACCTGTTCCGCCATGCGCTGGGCGTCGCGCATGTCCTTCACGAGCCGGAGAAAGGCGCGGTAGTCAAAGGGATGTTCCAGCGGACTAGCTGTCATGGCCGCCCCCCGCGGGCAGGACTCCGGCAAGAGGGAAGGGCAGCTTGCCCGCGGCCATGTCCAGCTTGTCCCGCAGCAGGTCAAAGCAGAGCAGAAAACCGTGCTGCTCCTGTTCGCCCATGTCGGAACCTTCGCGCCAGCAGTCAAGCAGGGAGTTCCGCAGGAACGCTGCCAGGGCGGCGGCCTGTCCCGCGGCCTCGGCGGGCGCATGATGCCGCAGACAGCGCGGCAGCAAGGAAGCCTGCACCCTATCCACGGCGCACCGCCAGTACCGTAAGACCGCGCCCGAACATCAGCCAGGCGACACGGCAGGAAGCAGGCAGCAGATCCGCCAGCAGATCGGCAAGGGCGCGTTCACCCATGCGCAGTAATTTTGCCAGGAGAAAATGAAAGGAATTGACGCCGCCGCAGTAGGCGGCGCGCTTCAGCGTGAGAAACATCATGGATACCCCCGCAAGACGAGACTTTCCCCGGATGATAGCCGGGGGCGGGGTGTCACATAAGGTGTCACGAGATGTCACAAGGTATAACTTTTTATCCCGCAACGCTTGATTTTATGCTGGTGTCCATCAAGAATAAAAACCATATGG
>CAMBWG010000090.1 GCA_945871415.1 uncultured Desulfovibrio sp. | reverse complement strand
AGGTAGGGCTGCAGGGCCTCGTCGTTGATGCGCTTGCCCACGGGAAACATGATGACCACGGTAAGAAAGATGGCGAGACTGGCCAGCACCTGCGTAGGCGGCAGCTGCTGTACGCCCATAGCCTGCCGCAAAAAGCTGAACACGATGATGATGCGCGTAAAGCTGGTGATGGTCAGCACGATGGAAGGCGCCACGGAAAGGATGGTCAGCAGAAAGAGCACATCCAGCAGGACGGAAACCTTGGTGGGCTCTGGTGCGCCGCCGGAAAGCGTAAGCTGCAACGAGGGGGCGCTCATGTCCTGCGCCGCCCGGGCGATATCAGGAAGCAGCAGGATGGTCGCCAGAAGGGCCAGCATCGGCAGCAGCATCATCAAGTGCCTGCCGGAAGGACTTGCTTTCGTTTTCATGCGACACAGTGTCCTCAGAAGCTAAGAGAGTGATGTTCTGTTCCGTCACGCCAAGGAGGAGGCGTTTGCCCATGAAGCGCACGACCGTCAGCCCCTTTCGGGGACCGAGAGGCATCTGCGCCTCCATGATGAGCGCGTCGCGGGGCAGACTGCCGGGACGGGGCAGGAAGTTGAACCTGCCGTAACGGCGCAGCAGCCAGAGCATGAACCAGAGAAAGGCCAGCAGCAGGAAGACGGCGCCCAGCGCCTGAATATATCCGCCCCAGGAAAAGGCATGCGGCGAAAGCGCGGCCGATGCGGAGGGGGGCGTCTGTTCAGCCGCGAAAACGGCAGCGGCCCGCAGGCTGCCAAGGGCAAGACCCGCAAGGCCGAAACAGAGCCTGCCGCAGGCGCGTTGACGGACGGCGCGCCGCGCACGCAAAAAAAGCATGCGCGGCGCGGGCCGCAAAGTGCGGGGACTAGCCAAGCTGCTTCACCCGTTCAATGGGGCTGATAATATCCGTAAGGCGCACACCGAACTTTTCGTTGATGACGACGGCTTCGCCACGGGCCACGAGCTTGCCGTTCACGTAGACTTCCAGCGGCTCGCCGGCCAGCTTGTTCAGTTCCACAACGGAACCCTGGCCAAGCTGCAGCAGTTCGTTGATGAGCAGACGGGTCCGGCCCAGTTCCGCGGACACGTCCAGCGGAATATCAAGGATGAAATCCAGTTCGCGCTTGAGTTTGTTGTCGGAAGGCTGGCGCGCGGTTTCGGTCATGTCCTTGAACTTGGCATCGGTGGCCTGCTGGGCCGTAGACGTTTCGGCCATTGCCTTTTCGGCATTCACGGCTTCGTCCTGAGCGAGCGAGGCGGCCCAGTCGGCGGCCAGCGCGTCATCGCCGGAAACATTTGCGGTTGGAGTGGCGTCGCCGAAACCGAGATCGGCGCCAAGGTCTTTGCCGTCGAGATCGAGCCCGGCCAAGATATCCTGATCTTCTGCCATGAGAAACCCCGTTGCTTGTCAACGCTGCGGCGTCGCCCGCAAGGGAACGGCTGCCGCGCGAAAATTTTTGAAAGTTGTCCACCCGGAAGCGGTTCGCCCCACAAAGGCACAAACGCTTCCGCAGCCGGAGGCCCGGCTATTGCACCACAAAATCCGTGAAATAGACGCGGATGACGCGCTGTGCGCCCAGAATCTGATTCAGACGCGCGGCCACTTCGCCCTTGAGCAGCACCTTGCCGTCGGGAGTGGCCACATCGCCGTAGGACTTGCCGGCCAGCAGCATGATGATGGCATCCCGCACGCGGGGAGCCTGCTGCTGCAACTGGGCGGTCACGTCCTCGTTCAGCTCCACTTCCATACCGATCTTGAGATAGCGCCGCCCGGCAGGGTCCGCCAGATTGACGGTAATGCTCGGCAGGGGGACGACAATGCCGCCGCTGCGGGGCAAATCGCTCTGACGCTCGATGCGCACGCCGCCCTGGGCGTTCTGCTGCTGGGCGTCCTTCTTGCCGTCGGGGGCGTTCGCCTCACTGGCCGCCTGCTCCGCTTTGGCGGTGGCATTCGCCGTATCGGGAGACGCCGGACCGCGCATATAAAGCCACCAGTACCCGCCGCCGCCCACGGCGCCAAGAGTGAGCAGCACGATCAGGAGAATGATGATGCGCTTGCCGCGCGACGACTTTTTCTGCTTCTTGTCGTCTTCGCCCGCAGGCAATGCCGCCTGCTCGTTTCCTTTTGCTGCCATAAGACCTCCCTCTTCTTACTGAGCCGTTCGCCGGAGCCAGAGCATTTTTCAGTTTGAAGCGCGTTGCGCTTCAAACCATACGGCCTGCTGTTTCGCGAAAAAATGCAGTTTTTCCGCTCACTTCTGGCCTGGCGGCGCTATGCTGCCGCCTCGCGTTCCGCCTTTTGCAAAGGCAAAGCGCTCTACGTCGCGGCGACGTTGCCGACGCTCTTTTCCGGGTATCAAAGCATTTTTCGTGCCAGTTTCATTTTTTTGGCGGTCGCGGACCAAAAATATCCGTGCCGATGCGGACGATGGTCGCGCCCTCGGCAATGGCTGCCGCAAAGTCACCGGACATGCCCATGGAAAGATGAGGCAGCGGCAGACCGCATTCTTCCCGCAACGCGTCACGCAGGCGACGCAGGCGGGCAAAATAGGGCCGGGCGGCCTCCCCGGCATCAAAAACGGGCGGCAGGCACATCAGCCCTTCCAGCGACAGATGCGGACAATGCGCCTGCACATGAGCGGCCAGGGCGGACGCTTCCGCGGCGGGGATGCCCGCCTTCTGCGGTTCGTCGCCCACGTTGATTTCCAGCAGGACGGGCTGCACGCACCCCGAGGGCATGTGCCGTTCCAGCGCATCGGCCAGCTTGACGGAATCCAGCGTGTGAATCAAGGCAAAGGCTCCGGCCACCTGAGCGGCCTTGCGGCTCTGCACATGCCCGATCATATGCCAGCGCACATCGCCGCACAGCCCCTGAGACTGCAGCAGGGAGCGCTTTTCCAGCGCTTCCTGCACATAGTTTTCGCCAAAGTCCACCTGACCGGCGGCGGCCACCTCGGCCACATCCCCGGCGGGATGGAGTTTGGACACGGCTACAAGCCGGACATCTTCGGGCCTGCGCCCGGCGGCGGTCACGGCCTCGGTCACGCGCTCAAGCACGGAGGCGTAGCGTGCGCGCAGGGTGTCGTTGCTCACAGGCTTTCTCCCGACAGACCCAGTTCCCGCAGAAAGGCGGGGTCTTCCGTCCACTGTTCGCGCACCTTGACCCAGAGTTCAAGATGCACCTTGCCTTCGATGAGTTCCTGAATATCCTTGCGGGCCTCGATGCCGACCTGCTTCAGCGTCGCTCCGCCCTTGCCGATGACCATGCCCTTGTGCTGGGGCGAGGCCACATAGATCAGCGCATGAATGACGGTCTGGCCGCGCTCGGCGTCTTCCTGCCAGCTTTCGATGTCCACGGCGATACTGTAGGGAACCTCCTGCCGCAGGAGCAGAAAGAGCTTTTCGCGGATAATTTCCGCAGCCATGAAGCGCACCGGCGCGGTCGAAATCTGGTCCTCGGGAAACTGATCCTCACCCTCGGGCAGCAGGCTCTTGAGCAGCGCGGCCAGTTCGGGCAGACCGTCCTTACGCAGGGCGGAAACAGGAAAGATTTCCGCGCGGGGCCACATCTCATTAAGGCGCGTCAGCAGGGGAAGCATGCGGCTCTTGTCCGCAAACATATCCACCTTGTTGACCACCACCACGAGGGGGCGCTCATCGCCGGCCAGCGCCTGAGCCACGGGCGCAATATCGCGCTCCAGAAATTCCGGCTTGCGGATATACAGGTGGGCGTCCAGCATCAGCACGATGACATCGGCCTGACCAAGACTCTGCCATACGGCCTGAATCATGGTCTTGCTGAGGCGGCCGCGCACCTGCGACAGGCCCGGCGTATCCATAAAGATGGCCTGCGCGTCATCATCGGTCAGAATGCCGACGATCTGATTGCGCGTGGTCTGAGGTTTGGGGGTCACGATGGTGACTTTCTGCCCGAGCAGAGCGTTCAGCAGTGTGGACTTGCCCGCGTTGGGCGGCCCCATGAGGGCGACCCAGCCGCAGCGATGCGTCGTCTGTTGCGTCATGATGCGTATATATTCCTGATGTTGGCTGAGTATCTGCGTGTCAGGCCCCGTTTTGCCGTGCCGTTTCGGAGGCTTGGGGCGTATCCCCTGATTTTTCCCATAACAGGGACGGACGGTCAAGAGGAGCCTTTCAGACTTGGAGCATTTTCAGTTTGAAATGCGCTGGAAAATCTTCCCGTCTCCCGGCGCGGGAGAGAGGACGCGGCCGGGCAACGAAAAACGCCCCGGAAACCGGGGCGTCCAGATTTCGGCAGCTGTCGGAACATCCCTGCGGATGCTCCAGTCCTTTCCGTCAGCGCAACGCGCAATGCGCTATTGCGCCGCAGGCGGCCGCGGCCTAGTAACGGGGAGGACGGGGAGCGCGCGGTTTGGCTTCGTTCACGCGCAGGGTACGCCCGCCGAAGTTGTGATTGTCGAGGGCCTCAATGGCCGCCTGGGCTTCGGCGTCGTCCATTTCCACAAAACCAAAACCGCGGGCGCGGCCGGTTTCGCGATCGCTCACCAGTTTCACGGACAGCACCTTGCCGTATTCGGCAAACAGAGCCTGCACTTCGTCTTCGGTGGCGGACCAGGGAAGGTTGCCGACATAGATGGACTTGGACATTCAAAAAACCTCATGAAAAAAAGGCCAATCGCCGCGCTCTCTCCGGCAAAACCTATTCCCGTCACGCGGCCCTTAAAACCACACAAACATGCTTTGTTCCGCTTGTCAACGCGCTTGTGAAAAAAACGCTGTTTTTTTAGCGGCTCTTTTGCGGCCCGGCCGGGGTCTTCGGACGCCATCCCCCTAACGGGATTGATCTTCCGACGGTCCCGGCATATCCGGCTCCAGATCCTCAAAGGACGTGTACGGCGACATATAGGTCAGCTCCGCCACACCGACCGGACCATTGCGCTGCTTGCCGATAATGATTTCCGCTATCCCCTGCAACGGCCTGTCGGCAGGCTTTGTGAATTTATACACATCATCGCGGTACACGAACATGATCATGTCCGCGTCCTGCTCGATGGCGCCCGACTCGCGCAGGTCCGAAAGCATGGGCCGTTTGTCGCCGCGCTCCTCGACCTTGCGGTTGAGCTGCGACAGGGCCACCACGGGCACGTTCATTTCCTTGGCAAGGCTCTTGAGCGACCGGGAAATATCGGAAATTTCCAGTTCGCGCGAGTCCGTGCGGCGTCCGGCGCGCATAAGCTGCAGGTAGTCCACCACCACCAGCCCCAGATCGTGCTCGGCCTTGAGACGGCGGGCGCGGGCGCGCAGTTCCAGCGTGGACAATGCGGGCGTATCATCAATGAAGATGGGCGCGCGGCTGACCACATCCGCGGCGGCATAAAGGTTGTTCCAGTCGTCGTCCGTCAGCAGATAGGGACGGCGCAGCTTGGACATATCCACCTTGGCGCGCACGGCCAGCATACGCTGCATGAGCTGTTCCTTGCTCATTTCCAGCGAAAAGACCGCTACGGACACGTTCTGCCGGATGGCCGCGTTGAGCGCGAGGCACATGGCAAAGGCCGTTTTGCCCATACTGGGACGCGCCGCCACAATGATGAGGTCCGAAGGCTGCAGGCCGCCCGTCAGGCGATCCAGCTTCTTGTAGCCGGTGGTGACGCCGGTAAAGTCGTCACGGGCCGCGGCCAGCTTTTCCAGCTTTTCAAAAACGCTGTCCACCAGCAGTTTGGAACCGGAAAAGTCCCGTCCGGTGGTGCGCTGGGAAATGGCAAAGACCGCCTGTTCCGACTCGTCCAGCAGGCCCGCCACATCGCGCGAGGCGTCGTAGCAGTTGCCGATGATACGGGCGCAGGCGTCGATAAGGTTGCGTTGCAGCGCCTTGTCGCGAACAATGGTGGCGTAATAATCGGCGTTGGCGCCGCTGACCACGGCCTGGGCCAGGTCGCCAAGATAGACGGCCCCGCCCGCTTCCTCCAGCTGATTCCGGCTTTTCAGATTCTCATGCACCGAAACCAGATCAATGGGGGCGGACTTGCCGTACAGATCGAGAAAAGCGCGGAAGATGGCGGCATTGGCGGGGATGTAGAAATCCGTGTCGTTGAGCACGTCCACGAGATTGTGCATCATGTTGGGCCGCTGGAGAATGCCGCCCAGAACCGCCTGTTCCGCCTCCACGCTGTGCGGAGGGACGCGGCGCAGCGTATCCGCATCACTGCGGCTTTCGCGCTGTGCCCCGGGGACAGGAGCGCCGCCCCCGGCACTGGAGCCGGAGGCGGCGTTGCTATTGGCAAAGGAAGCCATGCTTCCTGCTTATTCGGCGTCGGCCTGGGCTTCGGCAGCTTCCTCGGCGGGAGCGGCTTCTTCAGGCTCGGGCTGATGGTCGGAAACGACCTTCACCGGCACCACGGCAATCACGTCCGCATGCAGACGGATACGCACGGGATGGTCGCCAAGGGTACGGATGGGAGCGTCCATCAGAATGCGACGACGGTCCACTTCCACGCCCTGAGCAGCCAGCGCATCGCCGATGATGCTCGAGGTCACGGAGCCGTACAGCTTGTCGTTGTCGCCCACGTGCATGGCAATAACCACTTCGAGGGCTTCCAGACGAGCGCAGAGTTCCTGAGCTTCGGCGCGCAGGGCGTCCATGCGGGCCTGCAGCTTCTTGCGCTCCAGTTCAAAGACCTTCAGATTGGCTTCGGTGGCCACCATGGCCAGACCCTGAGGCAGCAGATAGTTGCGGCCATAGCCGGGCTTCACGTTCACCACGTCGCCAAGGTTGCCGAGATTTTCCACATCGGCGCGAAGAATCAGTTTCATATGCGCCTCCCTAGATCATGCTCTTTTTCTTGACGATGGAATCGTGCGTGGACGTGTAGATCATCAGAGCCATCTGACGGGCACGCTTGATTTCGCGGGTCAGCAGACGCTGATGATGCGCGCACGTGCCGGTGATGCGACGGGCAATGATCTTGCCGCGCTCGGTCACGAAATCACGCAGGATGTCGGGACGCTTGTAATCCAGGGGCAGGGTCTTGTCCGCGCAGAAGCGGCAGAACTTGCGACGGGGAGCGAATTTCTTCTTGAAAGCCATTTACGCAACCTCCCCGGCTTCGTCAGCCAGCTTCACGGTCACAAACTTGAAGATGCCGTCCGTAATGCGGATGTTGCGTTCAAGCTCGGCCACCAGCGCCGCGGGGCCATTGTACACCAGACGCACATAGTAGCCGCGCATCTGCTTGCGCACAGGATACGCAAGGTCACGCATGCCCCAGTGATCAACCTCTTCCATTACGCCCTTTTCGCGCTCAATCACGCCGCCCAGAGCCGCAAGAATGCCTTCGCGGTTTTCGGCGGAGAGTTCAGGCGAAAGGAGCAGCAACGTTTCAAATTTACGCATTGTCGTCTCCTTATGGACTCGCAGCCCGTACCAATTCCTCACAGTACGAGCAAGGGAACGTCCATATACCCGCCGCCGCCCCCATTGTCAAGCGGTCTGGGGCTGGGAATGTGAGATGCGATGTTTGGGAGAGGGGAACTCCTCTGCTCGCGCGAGAGGGGTTCCCCTCCCCCAGGCCCCCTCCCCTCCCCAGCGCGCTTTATCAGGATAAATACGGCGCTGCGGGAACACCGCCGCTTTCCAGCGACAACCGTCCCCCGGCGGCATGGAGGCAGAAAAACAACGGCGGGCGGGGGGAATAATCAGAGCATTTTCAGTTTGAAGCATTGCGCATTTCAAACCATGCGGCCTGTCGTTTCGCGGAAAAGCGCTGTTTTTCCGCTCACTTCGGGGCCGGACGGCGCTGTGCCACCCGCCTCGTGTTC
>CAMBWG010000089.1 GCA_945871415.1 uncultured Desulfovibrio sp. | reverse complement strand
TTGTCGGCGTGCAGGGTGACGACGATATGCGAACAGAAGCCCGCCATGGCTTCGTCAATGGAGTTGTCCACCACCTCGTACACCAGGTGATGGAGGCCGCGCACATCCGTCGAACCAATATACATGGCCGGGCGCTTGCGCACGGCCGCAAGGCCCTCCAGAATGGTGATGGACGAGGCGGTATAGCTTCCGCTGCTTTCAGGAGCCATTAGACGTCTTCCTCGCTATAATAGGTGGTTTCGGAAATTTTCATGGGCATGATGATGACGGTGTAATCGGGGTCTTCCGTACCGCGGATACCGCAGGGCCCCTCCGCGCCCGTCATGATCATCTGCACCTGCGCGGACGAGAAATGCCCGAGCACATCCATCAGGTTGCGCGTCGGGAAGGCAATGCGGCGCACATCTCCCTGGAAGGTTACTTCCAGATTTTCGCAGGCCGAACCGACATCCTGTCCCTGAGCGGTGATGCGGGCCTCGGCATCGCCAAGATCCAGATAGGCGCAGCGATCGCTTTCGGTGTTGAAAATCTGGATACGCCCCAGCGCTTCCATGGCCTCCTTGCGGTTCACCAGCAGCGTGCTCACGCCGTCGCCGCCGAGCTTGTCAAGAAAGACATTGTAATCGGGATACTCGTGCCCGGCGCGCGGCAGACTCAGACTTTCATCGCCGTTGATGGTGCGCAGATAGATCCGCTTGTCGGTAAGATTCAGCTCGATCTCGTCCACGCCGAGCCACTTCTTCAGATCCTGAAGGTACTTCTTCTGCACCAGCACCCCTTCCTGCGGCAGACGCGCGGCCAGCTCGTCATGTACAAAGGAAACCAGCGCGAACTGATGCCCGTTCAGACCGCAGACATCAATGCGCCCTTCGGCCGTGGGCTTCAGATACAGGCAGGCAATGGCATCCATGGTATCGTCGTCGCTGATGCAGAACACCACGCGATCCAGAATGTCCTGCAAAAAATCGCCGGACCAGGTGACGGCATTCTCGGAAGGAAATTCGGAAAAATTCTGGAACCATTCAGAGCCGCTCACAGGCAGTTTGTAAGAGCGTCGCCCCTGTTCCAGCAGAAGATTACCGGAATTCTCATCCAGCGAAAAATGCAGCACGCCTGAAGGAAGCTGACGCACAAGATCCACAAAGGCGCGTCCCTGAACGCCGATAAGACCGCCCTCGCTGATCTCCGCCGGATAGCGTCCGGTAAATTCGATGTTGGCGTCGGTGCTCATGACGGCAAGGCGATCGCCTTCCGCCTTGAGCCAGATGGAACGCAGATACGCAGCTCCGGCCTTGCTGGGTATGATGGCTGCCGCCTTTTGCAGACCTTCGATGATATGCTCTTTATTTACTGCAAATTTCATATATTTTTTCCTTATTGTTATTGAGGGCTGAAGCTATGTCGCTAACTTAAGCAACATGCTGTTTTCGCTGCATATTTCATCGACTTTTTCAGAAACGGCCGGGGAATGTTTCTTACAGGATGCCGTGTGCGTCATCGGGGAGTGTCACTTTTCGACCTTTGCTGCAACGCTCGCAACGAGATTATGAACGTTTTTGTCATTAACGAGCATTTTTTCAATCTTTTTAACGGCATGAATAACCGTGCTATGATCCCTTCCGCCAAAGGCCCGCCCCAGTTCGGGGTAGGAAAGCCCGAGATTCCGGCGGCAGACATACATGGCTATCTGCCGGGCCAGCACCAGACGGGGATGGCGTTTGTCACTTGCGAGATCGTCGGCATGCAGTCCGTACTGTCGGGCCACGGTCTCCATGATATCCCTGTAATCCTGACGCCGGGGAGTTGCGCCGCGCAGCAGCCTTTCCACATCCTGTTCCGTCGGCGGCTGTTCCCGCAGGCGGCTTAACGTACGCAGCCGGCAGAGTATCCCCTGAAGGCGGCGGATGTGAGCACACTCGCCGGCAATACGCATCATGGCCGGCGCCGACAGGGGCAGGCGCCATTCCCGACATTGCCGCTGCACATAGCGCAGACGCACATCCGCATCGGGGGGCAGCAGTTCGAGCAGCAGCCCCGCTTCCAGACGGGTCCGCAGTTCGGGGGGAGCGGCCTCCAGACGCCGCAGCGAGCCCGTCAGGGCCAGGGCCAGGCGTTTTCCCGTCCTGGCGGCAATATCCATACCGGCTGTCAGGGCGCGGCAGCGTTGTTCGTTGTCCAGAATGTCGTGCAGATCGTCGAGCAACAGCACGTCGCATCCTTGCCAGAACGCTTCCGGAGCGTCTTCCCAGGGAAAGCGGACATGCCCCTGCCGGGCAAGGCTGAACGCGGCAACCCGGGTTTCCGAAGCAGCCAGCCGTTGGTGCAGGGCATGCAGCAGATGGCTTTTTCCGGTTCCCGATTCTCCGTACAGAACAAGCAGCGGCGGGGCCGTGTCGGCGTGCAGCATGAGACGCGCGCCGGCGACGGCAAAGGCATTTTTGTCATTATGCAGAAACGACTCGAAATCCTGTGCCGTGTTTCCGGCGGGAATGGCTTCCGTCGATACCGCGGCGATAAGCCTGCGCGGCGGGCGTCTGCCCGGAAGACGGACGTCATAACGTATACGCAGAGGCGTACGCGCAAGCGCATGGCGCAGGGCCTGTTCAAAGCGTTCGCGGTAAGGGGCGAAATAGGCGCCGAAGTAGGCATGGGGAAACACCACGCGCACGGCATCGTCTCCATCCTCGATGGCGATGCAGTCCAGCCAGGCCGGAGTTTCGTCAGATTCGGCAAACAGCCGCAGGCTATGGCGCAGGGCATCTTTCAGCATGGTTTTCAAGCTTCGGCACTGCCGCATGTCTTCTGCCGCACGCGGGCAGGCGGATGCCGTTCAAAACGGCGGATTACAGTACGCGCAAGCGATTTTTTATGCCATAAAATGCCTGATTAAACAAGTCTAGAAAAGCCCGTTTCGGGCATCCGGTCTTCTGGACAAAGGGCGTCCCCTCGGGATAAAGAAGCAAATACTCCGAGCAAACATCATGACGGCACCGCCCCGGGCGGACGCCGTGAGGTCTTTTTGACGTTCCATGAAAAAATTGTTCTTTCTTTTGTTGCTGGTCGCGGTTCTTGCTGCCGTCTGGACAGGAAGACCCGGACGCGATCCCGGCGTGGCCTTGTCGCCGGCGCTGGACGCTCCTTCCGGCGAAGTTCCTGCCGTGGCGGAACAGCCCGGGGACGCGCCGCTGAGCGAACCCGAAAGCAGAACGGCTCCCGGTGAGAGCGTTCAGGGAGCCGGAGAGGCTCCGCGGGACCCCCACAGCGCGGATGAAGAACCCCGGCAGGCGCCGGAAGCCGTCTCTGAAAAGGAGGCGACTACTCAGATAGTGACGCCGGAAGGCGATACCGTGCGCAAGGGGACCGTGGAACGCGGGGATACCGTGGGCGGCCTGCTGGGCAGCGTCGGCACCGGCGAGACGCAGCACTATCTGCGGGCGGCGCGGCAGGTCTTTTCCCTGCGCAAGTTCCGGGCCGGACAGGCCTATGTTGTTGTGACCGACGCCGCCACAGGGCGGGTCAAGCGGTTTGAGTACGAAATTGACGACCGCAGGCGGCTGGTGGTGGAAGGTCTGGACGATCCGGTTGCCCGGCTGGAAAATATCTCCTATGAAACGCGGCTCTGCTTTGTGGAAGGCGTCATTGCCAGCGATTTGTTCAGCGCCGTTGCCGACATGGGGGAAGGTCCGCAGCTGGCCCTGAGAATGGCGAATCTCTTTGCCGCGGAAATCAACTTCATCCGTGATTTGCAGGAAGGCGACAGTTTTCGTGTGCTGGTGGAAAAGCTCTACCGCGAGGGAGAGTACAAGGGCTACGGCAAAGTGCTGGCCGCTGCCTTCACCAACAGGGGCAAGACATTTGAAGCCTTTCTTTTCCGGGACGGCGGCGGGCGCGAAGGCCATTTCTACAATGCCGCCGGCGAGAGTCTGCGTAAGACGCTGTTGCAGGCTCCGCTGCCCATCACCCGTGTGACGTCCCGCTTTACCAACAGTCGCAAACATCCCATTCTGGGATACAGCCGTCCGCATCTCGGCGTTGATTACGGCGCGCCTACGGGCACGCCCGTCATGGCCGTGGGCAGCGGCAAGGTGCTCAAGGCCGGGCGCGCCGGAGGCTTCGGCAATCAGATTATCGTCCGGCACCATCAGAATCTGGAATCCATGTACAACCATCTTTCCGGCTATGCCCGGGGCATCCGCAGCGGCGTCAGCGTGCGGCAGGGGCAGGTCATCGGCTATGTGGGCAGCACCGGGCTTTCCACCGGGCCGCATCTGGACTTCCGCATCAAGCAGAACGGCAAATTCATTGATCCCACCAAGGCCGTGAATCCGCGCGCGCCGGGGGTGTCCCGCCGGAAGGCAAAGGAATTTGCCGCCGTCGTGGCCGAGTATCGTGCCTACATGAGCGGGGCTAAAGACCTGGACGCCTACAGGACGGACGAAGAACTGGAAGAACACGACAGCGAAGGTCAGTAGGGCTTTTCGCAGAATAAACAGGACGGGGCGCCTTCCGAAAGGAAGACGCCCCGTCCTTGTACGTTACGCGCATGATAATGAGTCCTGAGTCTGGAGCATTTTCAGTTCGACAAACCATACGGTCTGTTGTTTCGCGGAAAAAGCGCTGTTTTTGCACTCACTTCGTGCCGGGCGGCGCTGTGTCGCCTCATCGCGTTTCATCTCTTTAAAGTTGACACGCTCTAAACGGTCTCCCGGCAGCGGCAGGACATGCACGCGTAGCCGGGGGACGACAGCACAGGGGGCGACGCTGGCGGCCGGATGATTGCGAGCGATCCAGCAGGCGATTTTTGAAGGGAGAGGGGGAGTTTGAGGGGGAGAGGAAAACTTTTTTTCGCAGGAAAAAGTTTCCCTCTCCCCCTCAATACATCATCTTCAGAGCATTGCTCGAGAGGGATCAGTCTTCGTCCTTGAGGAAAAGGGTGGAGAGTGCGCCAAGCAGCGTGACAACGGCAAGAATCTTCATGGCTGCGGGCAGGCCGCCGTAGTTGTCGGCAACCCAGCCCAGCACGGGGGTTGCCATGCCGCCGATGCTCATGGCTACGCCGAGCGTGATGCCGGAGGCAAAGCCGATGTTTTTTGACAGATAGCGCTGACCAAGCACGACCATGGAGCTGAAGGGCGCATACAGACCTACGGCAATGGGGATCAGCAGGACTGCGGCCAGCCAGGGATTCTGCACAAAGGGAAAGAGAGCGATGAACGGCAGAGTGAAGAAGCCGGAGCAGCGGATGGTACGACTGAAGCCCCAGCGATCCGCCGCCATGCCGCCGAGCAGATTGCTGATAACGCCGAAGATACAGAAAAAGGCAAGCATGGCGTTGCCAATCTGGGCGGATTGCTGAAAGACGCTTTTCCAGTACAGAGGAAGATAGGTATTGAAGCTGAGAAAGAGAATGGAGCGTGCAATGATGGTTCCCGAGAGGATGCCGAAAGCGGGCCAGTTGTTGCGCAGGTTTTCGGTGCGGGAAACTGTCCGGGAGGCGGCGGACGTCAGGTTCCAGCGGGAAATATTCCAGTAGAGGACGGACGCCGTGCACAGAGCAATGACGGCGAAGGCCGCCGTGCCGGGCAGACCGAAGCCGCCCAGCGTCAGGGAATCCCCGAGCGTTATGCCGCCCACGGACAGCAGCACAACCAGAGGGCCGATGACGAAGCCGCTGTTGCCGCCCACGGAAAAGATACTGAGACCCACGCCCTTGTGAGTGCCGGAAACAAGATTGGCATAGCGCGCGCCTTCGGGGTGGAAGACGGCCCCGCCGACGCCGCAGACCATGAGCGCAACAAAGATGGCCCAGTAGGCATCAAAAAAGCCGACGGATGCCAGACCGAAACCGGCCAGCAGTATGCCCAGCGGAATGAACCAGCTGCGCGAGAATCTGTCGGCCACAAGCCCGAAAACAGGCTGAATGACGGAGGACATGGCCGAATAGGCAAAAGCCAGCGTGCCGCAGGCCTGGTAATCAAAATTGTGCGCGGTCGCCAGATAGGGAAGCAGGGCCGGCAGGGCCCCGCCGTTGATGTCGCAGGAGAGATGTCCCAGCGATACCAGAAGAATTTTTTTGAGCTCCATGCAGGGCGCATCCTTATATGTAACTGACGGAAACAATAGCGTATTTTTAGTTTGACATGCTTCGCATTTCAAACCATACGGCCTGTCCTTCTGCGGAAAAAGCACTGTTTTTTCCGCTCTCTTCGGGTCTGACGGTGCTGTGTCGCCGCCCCGGCGGCGTCGGTTGTAGCGTGAAGGCAAAGGCCTTGGCAAGGCCGTGCCGCTTGCTGTTCCTTTTATTAAGAAGTATTTTATCTGTTTGATATATAATATTTTTTTAGTAACTTAAAAAGGAACATCCTCTGAATGCAGCGGCGACGGACGGTACGGAGTACCGGAGAAGAGTGCGTGAGAAAGATCGGATAGAAAAATTTATTGAATATTAATTGTATGTTATGTCTATGTTGTCGATTTTGTTGTAAGAGTGACGGGATCTACTGCGTTGACAGCTATTTTTCCTTTTTCTATGGTGCGACCATGGAAAAAGATGGGATGCCATAGTTTCTTTCAGAAAATAGTGTCTATGGTAGTGCGCCAGACTGAAAGCTGATTTCTGTTTTTCTCTGTAAAGACGGCATCTGAGAAAAGATAGCATCTTTTTCTGAAGACAGTTTCCAGCCTGACGGTTGTACTTCTGAACAGCGTTTCAGCAAGGGGAACGTGTCATGCTGCGGAAAGTTGTTTCATTAACAACAGCATTTTCCTTTCTTTTCCTTATTATCAGCTCGATAATGCTGTATATAGTTCCGGAAGGAAAGGTTGCCTACTGGTCTGACTGGTCCATCATCTTTACTAAGTCTCAATGGGGCGATCTGCATATTACAGGCGGAACGCTCTTTATTGTCTTTGGCCTCTGGCATACTGTTCTGAATCTCAGATCCATCATCAATTATTGCAAGGCTGCCTTTGCGGCACAGCGTCGCAGTCCCCTCCCTCTGCTGCTTTCGCTTCTTATCTGTCTGTTCGTCTATGCCGGGACCCTGTGCAATGTGCCTCCCATGCAGCAGCTTGTGTCCTGGAATGACGCCATCAAGGATTATCAGGCCGCAAAGCACGGGGAACCTCCCTTCGGACATGCGGAAACCAGCACGTTGCGTCAGTTTGGGGCCTTTCTCGACATGGACGTGGATGCCATCCTGAAGGCCATGCAGGAAGCCGGATTCAAGGGAAATCCGCAACCCGCCAGTGTCTTTCAGGATATCGCTTCGGCTAACGACATGACGCCGCAGCAGCTGTATCAGTTCATTCTCAAATCCACGGGGAAGACCGCGCCGCAGCCCGGCGCGCAGCAGGGCGGCGGCATGGGACTGGGCAGGAAGCGTCTTGCCGGGGAAGAATAGCTTTTTTCCGCTTCCGCGCGGAACTGTAGCTTGATCGGAAGGTCCTGCCGGAGTCCGGCGGGACCTTCTGTTAGTGCATTTTCAGCTTGAAATTCTGGGTGTTTCAGCTCTTCCTGTCTGTCGTTTCGCGGGAACAGTGCTGTTTTTTTGCTTACTTTGAACCGGTCGGCGCCGGGGGCCCCGTATTTTACCTTTTTCAAAGGTAAAATACGGGGCATGGTTGATGTCGCGAAAAGGCGACGAAACAGGCTGAGCGGTTTGCTTCCCGGTTCCGGGCCGCTGTCCGCACGCGGAGGACAGCCGTGTCTGCTCCGTTGATTTCTTCTGTTCTGGTAAAAAAATATTCTTTTCAAATTGTTATATGATATATGAACAGAGGAGTATCCTGACGGGTCCAGGAGAAAGCCGGCATA
>CAMBWG010000088.1 GCA_945871415.1 uncultured Desulfovibrio sp. | reverse complement strand
GGTCGCGGCAAGCGCGGTCCCGGCGCCGCCCCCCGGCTCATCAAATCCGTGTATCTTGCCGAAGGCGCGCTTGCCGCCCGCAACCGCCTCCTTCAGGACAAGTACGAGGCCATGCGCGCCGAAGCCCGCAGTATTGCCCATGACGTGGACGACGCGGATCTTGTCGTGGTGGCATACGGCAGCATTGCCCGTGCCGTGCGCAGTACCCTGCGTACGCTCCGCGCGCAGGGACTGGCCGTGGGTCTGTTCCGGCCCGTCACCCTGTACCCCTTCCCGGACGAAGCGCTGCGCGCCCTGGCCGCGGCTCGTCCCGGCCGGCGCTTTCTCGTCGTCGAACAGAATCTGGGACAGATGGTCGAGGATGTGCGCCTTGCCCTCTTCGGCGCTGCGGGCTGCGGCGCCGAGGTACTCTGGCACGGCCTCATGCCCGGCCTGCTGGCCAACGCACAGATGCTTGAAGAGCCCGTCCGCATGGCGCTGGCGGGCAAGGAGATGCGCTCATGAACAGTTCCTGCATGCCGACGCCGGACGCCCTGCGCCCCCGGGACGACGAGCGCCTCGTCTTTGACGCTCCCGCCTCTCAGGCGGATCGCCCGACTCACTACTGCCCCGGCTGCCACCACGGTATTGCCCACAGGCTGGTGGCCGAAGTGCTTGACGAACTGAACGTGGCGGATCGGACCATTCTTGTGGCTTCCGTGGGCTGCTCGGCTTTCAGCTACGACTATTTCACCGTTGACGCGCTGGAGGCTCAGCACGGCCGTGCCTGCGCCGTGGCAACCGGCGTGCGGCGCGCCAGTCCCGGCAGCGTGGTCTTCACCTATCAGGGCGATGGCGACATGGCGGCCATAGGACTGGCCGAATCCGTCCACGCCGCCAACCGCGGCGAGCTGATTACCGCCATTTTCATCAATAATACCGTTTACGGCATGACGGGCGGCCAGATGGCCCCCACGACTCTGATCGGCCAGAAGACCACCACGACTCCCGAAGGACGGCATCTTCTCGGCGAGGGCGGCCCCCTGCGCATGGCTGAGCTGATGGCCGGGCTCGACGGCGTGGCCTATGCCGAACGCTGCGCGCTGGACAGCGTAAAGCATGTGCGCGCCGCGAAAAAAGCCCTGCGCAATGCCTTTGAAGTGCAGTTGCGGGGCCTCGGTTTCGGCTTTGTGGAGCTGCTTTCCGGTTGCCCCACCAACTGGCATATGACGCCCCAGGCGGCCAACCGGCGCATCTCCGAAGAAATGATCCCGGTCTTCCCTCTGGGCGTGACCAAAAATCTTCTGGACAAGTGAGGCTCCCATGACAACTTCCGCTTATCAGGATGTCATCATTGCGGGCTTCGGCGGTCAGGGCGTCATGCTCGTCGGCAATCTGCTGGCACAGGCCGGTATGGAATACGGACGGGAAGTCAGCTTCCTGCCCGTCTATGGCGCGGAGATGCGCGGCGGCACCGCCAACTGCACCGTGGTCATTGATGTTGAGTCCGTGGGCTCGCCGCTGGTGCAGACGCCCCTTTCCACCATTGTGCTCAATGAGCCCTCGCTCGCCAAATTCCAGCCCCGGCTGGCCGACGGCGGCGTGCAGATTGTCAACGCCTCGCTTATCGACAGGGCCCTCGTTGATGCCGGACGCCGCACCGTCTATATCCCCGCCAATGACATGGCGCTGGAAATAGGCTCCGTCAAAATGGCCAATATGGTGGCGCTCGGCGCATGGCTCAAAGCAACGGACGCCCTGCCCCTCGCCTGCGTTCAAGACGCGCTGAACCGCGTGGTCGGCAGCCATTACGCCAGGCTCATCCCCGCCAACGCCGAGGCCCTCGCCGCCGGCTACAACTTTGCCTAGGCTCAGAACGCATTACGTTATTTTAGAGCGTTTCAACTTTGAAAAAGGTGAAACGCGAGGCGGCGGCTACAGGCCGTATGGTTTGAAATGCGAAGCATTTCAAACTGAAAATGCTCTAAAGGGGAAGAAATCTCTTCTGCAGCATGCAAAAGGGATCTCTTCCCCTAACGCGTTTTAGCGCCGTATGATTTGAAGCGCACAGTATTTCAAACTGAAAATGCTCTATTGACGATCTCCGTTCCGGCCTGCCCGCATGGCCTCGCGGACGGCAGTCACTTTTGCCGCAATATCCGACGCGCCCACCAGTTCGGAAACCAGCGCGCAGCAGCGTGCGCCGTGGCGGGCCACTTCGCTGATATTATGTTCCTTGATGCCCCCGATGGCCACAAAGGGAAGAGAAAGATTGGCCGCCACCCAGTCAAGATAGGCAAAACCCACCGGAGCCACCACATCTTCCTTGGTCTGCGTGGCAAAAATGGGGCCCACACCAATATAGTCCGCGCCCAGACGCACGGCCTCCCGCGCCTGTTCCGGACTGTGCGTGGAAAGACCAAGGCACATACCCGGGCCGACCAGCGCGCGCACCTCGGGCAGCGGGATGTCCTCCTGCCCGATATGGATGCCGTCCGCATGACAGATCATGGCCAGGTCCACATGATCATCCACAATAAAGCAGGCCCCGTACTCGTCGCAGAGACGGCGCATGAGACGGCATTCTTCCAGCATCTCGCCGCCCTTTTTCTTCTTTTCCCTGTACTGAATAATGCGGACACCCGCGCCAAGCAGCGCCCGTACGACCTCTTCCAGAGGGCGGCCGAGGGAAAGACGGCTGTCGGTAAGGGCGTAAAGATCCGTTTCTCCGGGCAGAATGACAGGCATGGCAGTCTCCTTGGAGGTATAGAGCATTTTCAGATTGAAACGCGTGGCGTTGCAAACCATACGGCCTGTCGTTGCGCGGAAAAACGCGTTTTTCCGCTCACTTCTGGCCGGGCGACGCTGTGCCGCCGCCTCGCGTTTCTCCTTTTTCAAAGGTGAAACGCTCTGACGATAAAACTATTTTCTAATGAAGGATTCCGTCCCGCCCCTCCGCAAATAATGCGCGGGTTTTGGGGAAGAAGAGGAAGCTTGAGGGGGAAGGGCCCCGTTTTGCCGCGAGCAAAAGGGGTGCCTTCCCCCTCAAAAAAACATAACGCGCCAAAAGCCTACGGACGCAGGCTCAGCCAGAAACGGCGCAGACAGCTTTTCAGCAGACGTCCGGGGCGAAACGAGGTGTGCATCAGCTCCGCCGGCAGGGCGAAATCCCGCACGGCCACATCTTCGGGGCGGGCATCCGTATAGCGAATCTGTGCTCCGGCCGCGGCGCAGCCGGGAGCCCGGCGACGCTCCAGCGCGGCCCCCAGAGGCGTCCGGGACAACGGCAGCCCCAGAACGGCGCACAGAGCCTCGTCCAGCGCCACGGCCGAGGGACTGGCCGCCAGCAGGCCCAGCGGATAGGGCACGCCGCCGCTGGGGCCGGTGCGCTGCATGGCGACGATGCCGTCCGCCAGCGCCGCAACCGGCGGCAGAGCGGCCCAGAGGGCGGCGAGCGCGTCGGAAAAGCCCTCGGGTGACTGGCCCTCGCGGGTATGGATCACGGCCTTGCGCATACCGGCTACCAGCCCGAACAGGTTCTTGACGGCCAGCGTGAGCAGCATCTGACTGTGCGCCTTGACGCGCGGGACGGACAGAATCAGATCGCACTCCAGCGCCCGTCGGGAAACGCCGAAACGGGAACCGTTATCCAGCTGCAGCGGCACGGCATTTCCAGGACCGGTAACGGCAAGCCCCAGCGGCCGCAGCAGCTCAGCAAGACCGATGGCCCGGGCGACGCTTTCGGCGCGACCGAATCCGGGAGAATCCAGCACCGTCACGCGCGCGCCCTGCTCCAGCAGCCAGGAGCAGACCGCCGCCGTGACTTCCGGCGAGGTACAGGCAAGCGGCGTGGCCGTGAGCAGATTCGGCTTGACCAGAACCTTTGCGCCGCAAAGGCTGCGGCCATGCCCCGGGCCAGCCTGTTCCAGCGCGCGAAACGTCAGCGTCGCCGCCGCGCGCATGTCGGGGCAGGGAAGCAGACAGAGTGGAATCGGATCGGAAAATGTCGTATATGCAGCCATGCCGCGACTATGCCGTTGCCCGCCGCTCTTGTAAAGCCGACGCGGGAGGGCCTGCCGACGGGCTCACGCGAGGGCGAAGGTCCCGCGCGTCATTTTTGACAGGAGTTCTTTGCATGGAGCGCAACCTACCAATTCGCTTTTCGTATTTTTCGGTTCTGCTTGCCGTGCTGCTGACGGCGATGCTGTGTGTCTCCGGCCCTGTGGCGGCGGCGGACGAAAACAAAGCGCCCGCGTCTTCCGCCGACGATGCGCAGGCCGGGCAGAAACAGGACGAAGCCGCCGTCCCGAGTGCGGACAAGGTCTTGCAGGACTTTCTGGAAAGCCAGCGTACGCAGGTGGCGGAAGCCCTGCAGACGGCCAGGGAACAGAGCTCCAGCTTCATGGATACGGTGGCGGGGCTGGGACAGAAACTGCGCCCCTACGAAGACGAGTATCACCGGCTGGTGGTCTGGCAGAACTCCATAGACAACTGGCCGCTCGGTCTTGAGTCCATCAGCCGCAGCATCGCCGCCAACAGCGCCAAGGTGCGCCGCCTGATGGATTCCGCGCAGGAAGCCCGCGATAAAGCGCAGGCCGCGCTGGATCGCGTCAACAAAATCGACAATTCTCTGCCTGATGCCCTGAAAAGCAATGTGTCGCGTCTTGTGCCGGACTTCAAGTCCATGCTCAAGGACATCACTCTGGCCCAGACACGCCTGACGGCACTGCTAAAACGCTACGACTCGGCCATGGCGCCCGCCCAGACCCTGCTGGACAACATGCAGAAGGACGCGGAACGCATTGCCGCGCAGCTGCCGGAAAGCTGGAAGCAGTACTATCTGCACGGCCCGGAACCCTATCTGAGCGCCAAAGCATGGACCGGCGCGCTCAACATGCTGTCGGTCATTCCTCAGATCATCGCCATCCGCCTTCCCGTGGAAATCCCCACCACACCGGACGAATGGCAGACCGCCGCTCTGCGCGGCCTGCTGATGCTCGTGCTCTCCTCGCTGCTGTCCTTCATGCTGTACCGCCGCATCGGCCACGGCAGCGAAAACCCCGTCGTCCGACATATCTTCCGCGTCAGCATCATCTGGATATGTCTGGGCTTTGCCCTTGGCGGGGCATCGCTCTCGGTGGATAATGAATTTTACCGGGTCTTCCTCGCTCTGGGCAACATGAGTCTCATTCTCGGCCAGATGTGCCTGGCCTGGGACCTGCGCCAGTTGCAGCATACGTCCGCGCCCCGGGTTGCCTCGCCGCTCTGGCACCTGATGCCCCTGACCCTGTGCGCCTACAGCCTCATCTATCTTCCTCTGCCGCGCGTGGTCGCGCTGAGCCTCTGGCTGCTGGCGCTGGCGCTGCGCATCATCTCCCGCCGCTTCCGCTACCGCCGGACGGCAGCCAGCAGCGAAAGCGTTGAAGTCTCGGCCGACGGTACGTCCACATCTTCCTCCGGCAGCGTGCCGGAAATGGAACAGAGCATCATGAAGGGAGCCGGCATCCTGCTCTGGATCTGCGTTGCCATGACCCTCTGCGGCCTGCATATCTACAGTATGGCCCTCTACCTGCTCTATTCCTCCTGCGCCCTGGCGCTGCAGCTGAGCGTGGCCAGCATGGCCCTGTGCAGCCGCCTCAACGACAATCTGCCCAAGGAAGGCGGCAGCGCGGCCTTTGCCAGCATCCTGCTGGCGCTGGCGGCGCCCTGCATTCTGGTGCTGGCGCTGGCGGCCGTCTCTCTGTGGCTGTGCACCCTGCCCGGCGGCGTCGTGCTGCTGAGTCACTACGTGCTGCAGGGCGTCAACGTGGGCGCAACCCAGTTCAACATGCTGCAGGTGCTGCTCATCATCAGTGCCTTCTTCATCACACGCACCTTCGTGCGCATGGGAACGCTCTTTCTCCAGCGCCTGCCCCGGCGCGTCCAGATCGACGTCACCCTCATTCCGCCCCTGCAAACGTCGCTGACCTATGCCTCATGGGCGCTTTTCGGCCTCTTTGTCCTGCGTTCGCTCGGCATGGAACTGAGTAATCTGGCCGTGGTTGCCGGGGGTCTTTCCGTCGGTATCGGTTTCGGCATGCAGACCATCGTCAACAACTTCGTTTCCGGCCTGCTGCTCATTTTCAGCCGCAGCATGCAGGTAGGCGACGTGGTGGAAGTGGGCGGCACCGTGGGACGGGTACGCAAGATCAGCGTTCGCGCCACCGTGGTGGAAACCTACGACAATGCATCCATCTATGTGCCCAACTCCGAATTTGTTTCGGGACGCCTGACAAACTGGACGCGCAGCAGCCGCACGACGCGACGCGACGTTGTCGTGGGCGTGGCCTACGGTTCGGACACGGCGCTGGTCATGAAGCTGCTGCTCAATGCCGCCAACGCCACGGACAATATTCTGAAATATCCCACGCCGGTGGTCCTGTTCAGCGACTTCGGCGCAAGCACGCTGGATTTCACCCTTCGCTTCTGGGTACAGGACTACGACCTTGCGGTGTCCACGTCCTCCAATGTGCGCCTTGCCATTGAACGCCTCCTGCGGGAACACAACATCGAAGTGGCCTTCCCCCAGATGGACGTGCACATCAAGGAAATGCCGCCCCGCGCCCTGACGCCCCGCGATCTGGCCCGCCGCGCATCGTCGCCCGCGCCTGTCGTCCAGTCCAAACCCGCCTCCGCCGACGGCAAGCCCGCGCAGAACGCCCCGCGCCGCAGGCCGCTGCGTGTCCGCCGCCGTTTTTGCGCGCCGCAGACGACGGCCCCCACAGGAACGGGGGAAACCGGGGAAGCGTAAGGATTTCGCAATCCGGCCGGCACGGGAACGAGCATCCCGTGCCGGCGAAAGATATTTCCGCAAACCGGGGAAATTGCTCTAAACATTTTCGCCGCCTTGCCGATGGGCTTGGTAAAATCTTGGAGTGTCACCTATGCCGCACATGAAACAAGCTCCCTGGCGCGTGACGGCTTTACTGGCAGTGCTCATGGGGCTGGCCGGCGCCATGCCCCTTACGGCCGGAGAGATCGTGATCAACAATCCGCCGCTCTCGCCGCGTGCGCAGGCCATTGGGCGGCCTGTGGCTCCCCGGCCTGTGGCGCAGCAAAGCTACGGGCAGGGTGTTCCTGTTCCGGGACAGACCATTGTCGTTCGTACGACCCCTTCGGCGTACGGACAGGGCTCTTCCAGCTATGTCAACCGCAACGAAGGCTACAGCGTCAGCGAACGGGTGGAAGACTGGAAAAACTACGGGGGCGCGCGCCTGTACTGGCGGGCGGTGTCCGAACCGCGCCAGCTGCGCACCGGCGGCGTGGCCTTCATAGATCCCGCCGCGTTCCCCTATCTCTTCGCCACCGAACGCAAGGTGCAGCCGCGTCGCCGCACGGTGCGCCGCTCAACGACACAGGCAACCGCCAAGCCGGTGCAGAAGGTGCCCGCAGGGGTTTCCTCCACCAAGCTGCGCGCGCCGACCGCCCCGGCCACCCCGCCCGCGCCGCCGGTACGCAGCGACGGAGCCGGTTCGGTTTCCCTGAAACAACAGGCCGCGCCGCAGCGCCGTCCGCAGCCGCCCAAGGTAACGACGGAAGTATGGAATCCCGTCGCGCCCGTGACGGCCGCCGTCACGCCGCCGCTGCCCTTCCTCAAGGGGAATTAGACGCAGGCTCATGACTTTTTTGAGGGGGAAGATACCTTCTGGTTCCTTCCCCCTCAAACGCTCCAATCTTCCCCAAAACCCGCTCATTATCCGCGACAGCCAGAAAGACATTCTTCGTCGCAGAAAATACGGACGCAACGGCTGCCGCAGGCCGCCTCATGAAACAACGGAAAGCCCCCCTTCCTGAACGGAAGGGGGGCTTTCTTACGCTTCTTAGAGCATTTTCAGTTTGAAATGCTTCGCATTTCAAACCATACGGCCTGTCG
>CAMBWG010000087.1 GCA_945871415.1 uncultured Desulfovibrio sp. | reverse complement strand
GTCCTGAACTTAGCGCGTGACCGGCGTGCCGTCGTCGCGAACGTCAAAGCGTGTGCGCGGGGCATGGCAGGCGCCGCGCCCTGTGCGCTCGGTAAAGCGCTGGTGGTAGTCCTCGGCATTATAGAAGGTTGCCGCGGGCGTCAGTTCGGTAACGACGTTGTAGCCCAGTTCCCGGAGGCGTGCGACAAGCGCCTCGGCAACGGCCTTTTGCTTCTCGTCGGCATAGAAGACGGCGGAACGGTACTGCTCGCCGATATCCGGGCCCTGCCTTTTGTACTGGGTGGGGTCGTGCAGCTCAAAGAAGCGCTTCAGGATTTGCTCATAACTGATGCGCGAGGGATCAAAAACCACCCGCACGGCTTCGGCATGACCGGTGGTTCCGGTGCAGACCTGTTCATAGGAGGGATTGGGCACATGCCCGCCGGTATAGCCGGACACAGCGTCAACGACGCCGGGCAGGGCGCGCAGGCCGTGCTCGATGCCCCAGAAGCAGCCGCCGGCAACAATGGCGGTCTGGAGGCCGGGAGCCGTCGCGGCCGTATCCTTCAGGCGCTGCCAGGCGGCCTTTTCCCTGTCGCTGCCTGCGGGAAAGAAACGCATGGACAGCGAGTTGACGCAGTGACGGGTATTCTTGGGCGTAAAGCCTTCGCCTTCAAAAACATGACCCAGATGCGCGCCGCAGTGAGCGCACAGGATTTCCGTGCGTTGTCCGTCGGCATCGGGCAGGCGTTTGACCGCGCCGGGCACGGCATCGTCAAAGGCGGGCCAGCCGCACCCGGAATCAAATTTGTCGCCGGAACGGTACAGAGGCAGACCGCAGCGGCGGCAGACATAGGTGCCGGCGGCGTAGGTGTGAACATATTCCCCGCTGAAGGGGGCTTCCGTGGCCTTGCGCTCGATCACGTCCGCTTCGCGGGCCGTGAGCGGCGGCATGGGAGAGGTCTCTTGCATGGCTCTTGCTCCTTGCGGGCAGAGAAGGGCGGCAGCCAGGACCCCGCAAAAAAGAGTCGTGTATTTCATGGCCGGTAAATAGGCATGAAAGCGGCGCTGGCAAGAGGCGGTTACGCTGGAAATGAAAAAAGCCTCCGTGTTTCCACGGAGGCTCGTTTTCTTCTGGTGGGCCATCAGGGACTCGAACCCCGAACCAACTGATTAAGAGTCAGCTGCTCTACCAATTGAGCTAATGACCCGCAACGCATCGCGTGAAAAGACTTCTACGCAAATGCCCCTCTCTTGTCAACAGAATCCGTAAAAAATTTTTTTGAGGACATTATTTTTTTCGTTTCCATTCGCTGACCAGAACCCCCGTCACAATACAGGCCGCGCCTATCAGGGCCGGGAGGGGCAGACGGTCGCCCGTGAGACGGCCGAAAAAACCGCCCCAGACGGGCTCGCTGGCATAGATGAGGGTGCGCGGGTCGGGGAGACGGAACGCTGCGCCCAGTTCATGGTCAGCTGTATGACGGCCGTGGCAAGACCCAGCCCGGCCGCGAGCGCCAGCGCCAGATCAAGCCGGTCGGCGGGCGCGGGCTCGCCCGTCACGACCATGAGCAGCAGCGAGAGGACGCCCGCGGTCAGAAGCTGCACGAAGGTGACGCACTGCAACTGCACGCGTCCGGCAAAAAAGCCGATGGCGATGATTTCCCCGGCAAAGACGACGGCGCCGCACAGCGTTGCCGCTTCGCCCTTGCCGAAACTGCCGCCGGCATTGCCCGGTCCGGCCATGAGCAGCAGACCGGCAAAGGCGCAGAGCACGCCGATCCAGTTCATGAACGTCGGAGGGCGGCGCAGAAAGAGCCACTGCATGATCGGCACCAGCGGCACATACAGCGCCGTCAGAAAGGCCGAACGGCTGCTGCTGATGGTCTGCAGGCCGTAGGTTTGCAGAAAATAGCCGAGAAAGGCCACGACGCCGATGACGCATCCGGCAAAGACGTCATGCGGCGCGGCCTCCCGCAGGGCCTTGCGAAAGCAGAAGCCCAGAAGCAGGGCGGCCAGAATGAAACGGCAGCCCACAAAGAAGAACGGCCCGCAGATTGTCAGCGCATAATGAATAATGGGAAAGGTCCCGCCCCAGAACATGGTGATGGCGACAAGGGCCAGCTCCTGACGGCGAAGCGGCAGATCGGACAAGCGCGGCATATGAAGGACTCCTGTATTCAAGGGGAGTTACCATAGAAAACAAGCGTGCCGGGCGCAAGCATGCCCGCCGCGTCCGGCCCCGCGCGGCCCTCTGGCAATGTCCGGGGGTTCTGGTACACTGCGTTTATGAACAGCATTTCTTTTTCTTCGTGTGCCGATATTCTGCGCCATCTTGACGGGCGCGGCTTCTTTCATATGGATTTATCTCTGCATCGCATGGTCGATGCGTTGCGCGTCCTCGGCCTGTCGCGCCCGCCCTTTCTGGTGGCGCAGGTGCTGGGAACCAACGGCAAGGGGTCCACATCCACCTTTCTTGCCTCCCTTGCCCGGGCGCACGGGCATAAAGTCGGCCTTTACACCTCTCCCCATTTCGTGCTGCCGGATGAGCGCATACGTATCAACGGGCGTCCGCTGCCGTGTGCGGGCTGGGTCGACGCCGCCAATGAAGTTGTCCGCTGCGGGCCGGATCTGACCTATTTTGAATTTCTGACCGTGCTGGCCGTGCTGCTCTTTGCGCGGGAAGGCGTTTCTCTGGCCGTCATGGAGGCCGGTCTGGGCGGACGCTACGACGCCACGACGGCCCTTGCGGCCGATGTGCTGGCCTATGTTCCCATTGCCAAGGACCATGCGGCCATTCTGGGACCGACGCTGCGCCATATTGCGGCGGATAAGGCCGCGGCCATCCGTTCGCCCGCGCCCGTGTTCAGCGCGTCCCAGTTCCCCGACGCCGCCGCGGAACTCCGTGCGGCCGCCGCCGGGCAGGGCGCGCCGCTGTCCTTTGTCGCGCCGCTGGACGATACCCTGCCGCTGGGCCTTGCGGGAGCGCATCAGCGCGGCAATGCCGGACTGGCGCTGGCGGTCTGGAAGTTTCTGGCCCCGCGTCTTGGTTCTTCGCCCGACGATGCCGCCGCGCAGGCGCGCGGCCTTGCCTCGGCCTTTATTCCGGGACGTCTCCAGCCGGCCGACGGCGTGCTGCTGCCCGGGGAGGCCGCGCCGTTGCCGCCGCTGCTGCTCGACGGCGCGCACAATGCCCACGGCATGCAGTCGCTGATACGGCATCTTCGGGATCGCGGTCTGACTCCGCGCGCCGTGCTTTATTCCTGTCTGGGCGACAAGGAATGGCAGCCCGCCGCGGCCCTGCTGCACCGGCAGGTCCCGGACGCGCCCTTCTTTGTGCCGGGGCTGCATAACGAACGCGCCGCCGATGCCGGGGAAGTTGCCGCTTTCCTCAACGGGCATACGCCCGATACGGCGCGCGTTACGGACGACGTGCCCTCCGCGCTGCGACTGGCCGCCGCCGTGCCGCCTCCCGCCAGCGCAGACCCGGAACGGGCTCCCGTTCTGATTTGCGGCTCATTATATCTTTTGTCCGAACTGTACGCCTTTTTGCCCCGCCTGCTGGAGTCGGATTAGATCGTGTTGACTTAAATCGTTTTCCGGGGGGAAGGAAACCCCCTTATCTCTGCTGTCGATGCCCGTAGCTTCCTTCGTCACAACGGGCACGGCCTGCGGCCGCCTTCGGTCGCGGCTGGCACGCAAGGGCTGTTTCCTTCCCCCAACGCGCTTTTTCAGAAGGGACACAGGCCATGCGGCAAGTACCTTTCAAGGGGGATGCGCAGGCTGTGTTTTCTATTTATGTTAATAAATAGAGCGGTTCGATCTGAAAACGCTCTAAGACGAAGACGCAGGCGAGACTGCATTGAAAAACTGATTCCTTTCGGAACATCTTTCAGGAGGTAAGTCTATGACGACGGACAGGGGAGCCCTGTTTCGGGGCCTGCCCGCAATGGATACCGTACTGGCGGCCGCCGTAGATGCCGATCCCGTACTGGCGGCGGCGCCGCGTCCCCTGCTGCGGGATGCGCTGACGACCTTCTGGGATGCCGTGCGTCGTGACATTCGGGAAGGCCGGGTGAGCAGTGCCGACGAGGTGACGCTGGAATTTTGTCTGCCGCGCATGCTGGCCTGCGCCCGCGCCGCCGTTGCGCCGCGTCTGCGGCGGGTCATCAACGGCACCGGCGTGGTGGTGCATACCAACATGGGGCGTTCCGTGCTGGCGGAAGAAGCCGTGGAGGCTCTGCTGACGGCGGCCTCCGGCTATTGCTCGCTGGAGCTGGATTTGACGACGGGCGGGCGCGGCAGTCGTCATACGCTGTGCGAATCCCTGATATGTCGTCTGACCGGCGCGGAAGCGGCACTGGTGGTCAACAATAATGCGGCTGCGGTTCTGTTGCTGCTCGATACCTTCTGCAAGGGTGGCGAAGCCATTGTGTCCCGCGGCGAACTGGTGGAAATCGGCGGCAGTTTCCGTATTCCCGAAGTCATGGCCAAGAGCGGGGCTGTCCTGCGGGATGTGGGCGCGACCAATCGCACCCATTTGCGGGATTATGAGCAGACCATCGACGAGCGGACGCGCGCGCTTTTGCGCGTGCACACGTCCAATTATCGTATTGTGGGCTTTCATGCGGCAGTGGCCCCCGAGGAGCTGGTCGCCCTGGGGCGTCGGCATGATCTGCCGGTGTTCGAGGATGTGGGGAGCGGCAGTCTGACGGACTTCAGTTCCGTGGGGCTGCCCAATGAACCGACCGTACAGAGCCTGATCGCCGCCGGTGTGGATGTCGTGACCTTTTCCGGCGACAAGGTGCTGGGCGGCCCGCAGGCGGGCATCCTTGCCGGACGCGCGGATATGATAGCCCGCATGAAGAGCAATCAGCTGACCCGCGCCCTGCGCTGCGACAAGTTTACGCTGGCCGCGCTGGAAGCCACCCTGCGCCTGTACTGCGATCCCGAACAGGCGCGGCGGCGCATTCCCACCCTGCGCATGCTGTTCATGAGTCAGGAGGAGCTGGCCCGGGCGGCCCGCTCGCTGGCCGGACGTCTGCGCCGCGCTCTCGGCCCGGTCTGCGACGTGCGCGTGCGCCCCGATGTGTCCCGCGTGGGCGGCGGCGCATTCCCGGAGTGCGACCTGCCCACGTCGCTGGTCTGTCTGACGCCGCAGGAGGGCGCGCGTCTGACCGCCTCCGGGCTGAAGCAGGCCCTGCTTGCCACCGCGCCGCCGCTGCTGGGCCGCCTTGAGGAAGGCGCGTTCTGCCTTGATCCGCGGACCCTGCTGCCCCGAGACCCCGCCGATATCGTCGCCCTTGTGAAAGGACTGCTGCGGGCCTGATATCAGAGCGTTTCAACTTTGAAAAAGTGAAATACGAAGGTCTGCGCGGCTGATGCAGTTTTGCAATGTAACATGTATAGTTGCTCGAAAGGAAAAACGTAGGCGGCAAACTCCTGCTTTTATGGACTGCTTCTTGCATTAAAACAGAGCCACGGTAAAAATTTCCCTTGTTTTTCTGAAGGGATGAAGTCCGTCTGTTTCAATATGTTTCGCGGCCGTGCCGTGCTCTTGCGCGGGATGCAAGGACGGCGTATTGCTTGGGGAAAGAATAGCGGCGAGCTATGAAAAGGACAGCAGGCGTTCATCCAACAAGGATTGTTTCCTATGAGTACGAAAAAATCTTCTCTGATCTACGAGCCCGTCAGCGCCTGGGATTCCTATGCGACGACGACCCGTCGCCGTCAGGTCAATGCCCTGGCCCAGCGCTATATTGAATTTTTGTCCGCTTGCAAAACGGAGCGGGAAACTATTGCCTATGTGCAGAAACGGCTGGCCGAAGCCGGTTTCGGCGAAGATTTCCGCAAGGCGTCCGTCATGCGTTCCCTGCATGGCAAATGCCTGTTTGCCGTGCGTAAGGGACGGAGTACGCTGGCATCCGGCGTGCGCCTCATTGCGGCCCATGCCGACAGCCCGCGCCTCGACTTCAAGCAGCGCCCCCTCGTGGAGCAGGCCTGCGTGGTGCAGGGCAAGACGCACTATTACGGCGGCATCCGCAAATATCAGTGGCTGGCCCGGCCTCTGGCACTGCACGGCGTCGTCATTCTGGAAAACGGCAAGTCCGTGCCTGTGTGCATCGGCGAAAAACCCGGCGATCCCGTCTTTACCATTGCCGACCTGCTGCCCCATCTGGCGCAGAAGCAGTCCGGGCAGAAAGTAAGCGAAGCCTTTGAAGGCGAAAAGCTCAACGTGGTTCTCGGCCACAGTCCGGCGCTTGCCTCGGCCGCCAGAAAAGAAGCCGACGGCAAGGACCCGCTCAAGGCGCATGTGCTGCAGCTCCTCAACGAGCAGTACGGCATCCGGGAAGAAGATCTGATCACCGCCGAAATTCAGGCCGTGCCCGCCGGGCCCGCCCGTTTTGTCGGCCTCGACAGAAGCCTGATCGGCGGTTACGGTCAGGACGATCGCATCTGTGTCTTTGCCGCTCTGGAGGCTCTCACCTCGGCGCGCGCGGGCAGCAACAGCCAGACCATGGCCGTCATGTTCTGGGATAAGGAGGAAATCGGCTCCGACGGCGCGACCGGCGCGTCGTCCCGTTTCCTGCAATACTGCATGGAAGACATGGTGCGCGCCTGGGCTCCGGCGATCCCCGTCTCGCAGGTCTTTCTGCGGACGCGCGCGCTTTCCGCCGATGTAACCGCCGCCCTTGACCCCGATTTCCCCGAAGTCCACGAAAAGCAGAACGCCGCCCAGCTGGGCTACGGCCCCTGCTTTGCCAAGTTTACCGGCTCGCGCGGCAAATACGGCTCCAGCGAGGCCGAAGCGGAATTCTTCGCCGAACTGCGGGGCCTGTTCAATAAAAAGAATATTCCCTGGCAGGTGGCCGAACTCGGTAAGGTCGATACGGGCGGCGGCGGCACCGTGGCCCTGTTCCTCGCCGCCTACGGCATGGACGTCATCGATCTCGGCCCGGCCCTGCTGTCCATGCACAGCCCCTTTGAACTGGCCAGCGCCGCCGATGTCTGCGCGACCGTCGATGCCTACCGCGCCTTTCTGGAAGGGTAGTTTTTAGAGCGTTTCAACTTTGAAAAAGATGAAACGCGAGGCGGCGCTTCAGCGCCGCCCGGCCCAAAGTGAGCGGAAAAAACACGCTTTTTCCGCGAAACGACAGGCCGTATGGTTTGAAATGCGAAGCATTTCAAACTGAAATTGCTCTATTTGGAGGATGGAAGGGGGCGGCGACGCGGACGCGTTCCTTCCGGCCGCCGTCCCCCGGTATAACAAAAACGACGCCCTGACAAAGCGGGGCGTCGTTGTTCAAAACAGAAAACGCCCGTTGTGCGACGGGCGTTTTCTGTTTTTTTTACTGCGCGATTGTTTATTTCTCCGTATCTTTCAGGCTTGCCAGAGCGGCGGCGGCAATGCGGCTGTCTTCGCTGCCGTGAGCGCCGCCCACGCCGATGCCGCCGACGACATGCCCGCCCAGCATGATGGGCATGCCGCCTTCCATCAGGCTGAAACGGCGGTCAAGATAGCGGATGTCTTCCGGGATGGAACCTTCGCGCACGCCCCGGGCGATATCAACGGTTTTGCGCTTTTGGGATGCGGCTGTGTAGGCTTTCTTGTAGCTGGCCTCAAGGGTATGCACGCCCGCGTCATGATGGCGCAGAACGGCCAGCGTCTGTCCGGAACGATCCACGATGGAGATGCAGACGGCGTGCCCGCCGCGCTTTGCTTCTTCCGAAGCCGCCCGCAGCATGGTCTGCGCCTGCTCCATTGTCAGGATGGGGCGGAGCGTGACTTCTTCCGCCGGAACGCTTTCAGCGATGCCGGACACCATGGCCGCAGCCATGCCAAGAGCGGCGACTGTCTGTTACCTACCCGTATCTCACGGGGGCATTTCGAGTTTGAAACGCGGTGCAGTTCG
>CAMBWG010000086.1 GCA_945871415.1 uncultured Desulfovibrio sp. | reverse complement strand
CAGCGCCGCCATGGAACGAAAGGTGATGTAGCGAAAGACGTTGAACAGGGAAATATCCGTCGCCAGCGGCGACAGCAAATTGTAAAACATGCCTACTCCCCGCCCTGCGCCCAGACGGCAAAGGCCGCCGCCAGCGTTTCCAGATGATTGCCCCGCGATCCCTTGAACAGCGCCAGCCCGCCCTGCGACGGCGAGCAGCCGCACCGCTCCAGCGCCGCCGCCAGCGAGGCCTCGTCGCCGACCTGCGCCACGGGGCCCGCATAATGACCGCGCTCAAGACCGCTGCACAGAGCCTCGAACCTGCCCCCTTTCCAGAGGACAGCGGCAGGACGCATGTCGGCCAGTTCCCGCCCCAGTGTTTCGTGCTCCCTGTCGGCCAGATCGCCCAGTTCCAGCATTTCGCCCAGCACGGCGACAAAGGTTCTGCCGCCGGCGGCTTCGGAAGCCGCCTCCAGCATGCGCCGCATGGACAGGGGGTTTGCATTGTAGCTGTCGTCAATCACCGTCCATGCCCCGCATTGCCGCCGCGTAAAACGCTGGGGCGGCAGGCTTGCCGCGGCAAAGCCCTGCGCGATCTCCGTGCCGCTCAGACCGAGCATATGGGCCGCGGCGGCAACGGCAATGGCATTTTCCGCGCCGTAGCCCCCCACAAAGGGAGCCTGCACGTCGCAGGCTTCGCCATCCAGACGCAGCCGGTAGACGCCGCGTCCGTTTTCCTGATGGCCGGTATACGCGCCGCTGTAGCGCAGCGGCCGCCCTTCGGCCGTAAAAAACTGCGTCGTGCCCACCACGGCGCGCGCTTCGCGGGCAAGATCAGGATAGTCGGCGCTTACCAGCGCGCGGCCGCCTTCGGCCAGCGCCGCCAGCAGGCGCGTCTTATGCCAGGCAACGCCCTTTTTGCCGAGCCCGGCCGTATGCCCCGCGCCCACATTGAGAATCAGCGCCAGATCGGGATGCAGCACCGCGCCGAGGGCTTCCATATCGCCTTCGTGACTGATGCCGGCTTCCATGACCCAGAAGGCCTCGTCGCCGTCGGCGGCCAGCATGGACAGGGGCATGCCGATCTGATTGTTGAGATTGAGCTCGTTGCGGGCGGTCTTGCCGCGCACGGACAATACCTGCGCCAGCACTTCCTTGACCGTCGTCTTTCCGGCCGTTCCCGTAACGCCGACCACCACCGCGGACGTTCTGTCCCGCCACCAGCGGGCGAGCCGCCCCAGAGCCTCCACGGTATCCGGCACCACAAAGACCGGCACTTCCCGGCCGTCGCCGTCCGTGACGGACAAGGGCCGCTGCGCCAGCAGGGCCACAGCGCCCCGCTCCACGGCGGCCGCGGCAAAATCATGCCCGTCCACCCGTTCGCCGGGCACGCAGACAAAGAGCGCCCCCGGCACGGCCTTGCGGCTGTCCGTCACGACAGCGCACACTTCCCCCGTCATCTCCGCAAAGGCGGCAATATGCAGCGCCGCCCCTATATCCGCAATGCTTACGCGCACCCCAAGAGCTCCCTTACCACTTCCTGATCGCTGTAATGGTGCTTCACGCCCTGAATAATCTGATAATCCTCATGCCCCTTGCCCGCGATGAGCAGCGCATCGTCAGGCCCGAGCAGTTCCAGCGCCCGCGCCGTCGCCGTGCGCCGATCCACTTCCACCAATGTTTCGCGCGCATCCGCCAGTCCGGGCAGAACGTCGCGCAGAATGGCTTCCGGGTCCTCGAAACGGGGATTGTCCGAGGTCAGCACGGCCACATCGGCATAACGGGCCACAGCCTGTCCCATAAGCGGCCGCTTGGTGCGATCCCGGTTGCCGCCGCAGCCGAAGACCGCCACGATGCGACGGAATCCCGCGCCGCGCAGGGCCTTGAGAACATTGATCAGCGCATCGGGCGTATGGGCATAGTCCACAAAGACGTGCAGGCCCTGCGGGTTGGGCACGCGCTCGAGCCGTCCGCACACGCCCATGAAGCCCGACAGCACGGCCAGCTGCTCCGGTTTCAGCCCCAGCTCCAGCGCCAGCGCCTGCACGGCCAGCAGGTTGGAGGCATTGAACGCCCCCACCAGCGGGCTGTGCAGCTCCCACGTTTCCCGGCCGAGCGTCATACGCAAATGGCAGCCGTCCGTCCCGGCCGACAGAAGCTCCCCGCGCAGATGGCGCTGCCCCGGCAGGGCTTCGTGCAGGCCGTAGGACAGGGCCGAGGGACACAGCTCCAGCAGACGCCGCCCCCATTCGTCATCGGCATTGATGGACATGGCCTTGTCGCTGCGCGGCGCTTCCAGAAAAAGACGGGCTTTAGCCTTAAAATAGGACAGCATATCGGGATGAAAATCCAGATGATCCTGCGTCAGGTTGGTGAACAGCGCCCCGGCAAAGGGCACGCCCCCCACGCGCTGCTGCTCCAGCGCATGCGACGAAACTTCCATGACGGCCGTATCGGCTCCGGCGGCGCTCATGGCAGCCAGCATGGAATGCACGGCCAGCGGTCCGGGCGTGGTCAGGGGCGCGCTTTCCATGTGGCCGGGCCAGCGATAGTTGACCGTGCCCAGAACGCCCACCTTATGCCCGAGAGAGCTGAAAAGATGCTCCAGCAGATAGGCGCAGGTCGTCTTGCCGTTGGTTCCCGTCACGCCGAGAATGTTCAGCGGCAGCGTTTCCGTATGATAACGGGCCTGCGCCAGACGCCAGAGAGCCTCGCGCGGATCGTCGCAGGCCACGGCCGTGCAGGTATGCCCCGCCGCCGCTGCCGCGTCGCCGACAGCCGCCGTGACTTCGGGACGGCAGACGACCGCGGCCGCGCCGGCCTCAACGGCGGCAGGCACAAAACGGGCGCCGTCCTCGCTGGCTCCGGGTACGGCGACAAAGATGTCGCCCCTGCCCACTTCCCGTGAATCGGCCCGAACTTCGGCGCGCCCGGCGCGCACATCTGCCAAGAGATCTGCCAATGCCTGTTCCATGCTATTTCTCCGAAAGCCACAGAATATAGGATGCCGCCTTGCCTTCTTCAGGCCAGGGCGTGCCCGGCTGCGGGCTCTGTTTCACCACATGCGTTCCGCTTCCCTTAATCTCCGGCACGACGCCCGCCCGGGCAAACAGCTCCACGGCATAGCGCACGGACTTGCCCTTGACATCGGGCACCTTGCTGGAGGCCCGGCTCAGATGACCGGGCAGGCGCATGCCGGAAGAACTGGCCGGCACATCGCTGTTGTCCGCCATGTAGGGAATATCTTCCCGCGATATTTTCAGACCGCGCTGCCGCCCCCGGACTGCGGGGCGGGTCTCTTCCTTCTTCTCCGCCGTCTCCACAGCGCCGAGCGTGCCGTTCCAGGTCAGCGCCCGCGCGGCAATATCCCGGAAGGCCGCGGCCGCCACAACGCCGCCGTACTGATTACGGGTCGGTTCGTCCACCATGACGAAAATCAGGTACCGCGGCTGCGTGGCCGGCACAAAGCCCGCAAAGGAGGCCGTACGCTTGGAGCCGTACTCGCCGGTACGGTGATCGGCTTTCTGGGCCGTGCCCGTTTTGCCGCCCACCTCCACGCCCTCGATGCGCGCCCGCCGTCCGGTACCGTCCTTGGCCTCGACCACGTCGCGCATCATTTCCATGACCTGCTTGCTGACGCGCTCGTTGAAGATGCGCTGATACGTCTCCTGCACGGCGCCGTTATCCCGCAGTAACCGCAGCGGTTTATACACGCCGTTGTTGAGCAGGGTCAAATAGGCCTGCGCCATCTGCAGACAGGTGACGGAAATACTCTGCCCGAAGGCCGTGGACATGATGTCCACCTCGCTCCAGTCCCGGGCCGGGCGCAAAATACCGCGACTTTCCGAAACAGGAACGGAGGTCCGCTCACCGAAGCCCAGCTTGCGCAGATAGTCATGAAAGACCCTCGGCCCCAGCTCCAGACCGATCTTGGCCATGCCGATATTGGAGGAGTAGCGCAGTACCTTGCTTGCCGTAATGACACCCTGCACGGACGTATCGCGGATGGAAAAGCGCTTGGTTTCCCAGCGGCCGTTTTCGCAGTCAATAGGCGTCGTGGGCGTAATCTTGCCTTCCTGCAGCGCGGCCGCAATGACGAAGGGCTTGAAGGTGGAGCCGGGCTCCAGCGCGTCGGCGGCAAGCCGGTTGCGGTAGATGGCCGGACTGGTCTCCCGGTAGTTGTTGGGGTTGAAGAAGGGATACTGCGCCCAGGCCAGAATCTCTCCCGACGGCACGTCCACCACCAGCGCCCCGGCCCAGCGGGCGTCGTATTCCCTGGCGACGGCAGCCACGGCGTCTTCCGCGATAAACTGAATCTGGGCGTCCAGCGTCAGCGTCACATCTTCGCCGCGCGGAGCCGCGTTGCCTTCTTCATCCAGATAGAAGCGCCGCCCCATGGCGTCGCGCTGCACCACACGCCGGGTGGGAATGCTCCCCAGACGGGCTTCCAGCGATCGTTCAAGACCTTCAAGGCCCTTGTCGTCCAGCCCCACAAAGCCCAGCAGCTGCCCCGCCATGTGGGTGAAGGGATACACGCGATCAAATTCCTTGGACAGGCCGATGCCTTCAATGCCCGCCTTGCGCACGGCTTCGGCGGTTTTGTCGTCCACCTTGCGCTTGAGCCAGACAAAGCGCCGTTTGGTGCGCGAAAGCTCGTCATAGAGCTTCTGGGGCTCCTGGCCGAGAATGGGGCCTAGGGTATTGGCCATCTTCAAAAAATCTTTAATTTCCTGCGGATTGGCATACACGGACAGCGCTTCGACGCTGCGCGCCAGCACCTTTCCGTTACGATCCAGAATCATGCCGCGACGCCCCGCCACCAGCTCCGTCGCCGTATGCTGACGCTCGGCCTTGTTGGCCAGACGCGGCCCGGCAATCATCTGCAGGTACCAGGCGCGCCCCCACAGCCCCAGCCAGAGAACACAGAAAAGCACCACGACGATATTGATGCGGGTACGGCCCCAGTCCACACGATCAAGCAGACTGCCGAACAAACGTTTCCGAATGCCGACTTTTTCCGGGCCGCCCTGCCCGTCCAGCAGCTTGTTGGGCGCCGGTTTGGCAGCGGGCGCGGATACCGCCCTGTTGCGATTACGCTTGCGCGAACCGCGCCACAAGGGAAGCTTGAACATAAATTCTCCCTGCCCATCAACAGAAAATGCCCGACCGATGCCGGCAAGACACCACGGCGACGCCGCGCCGGAAGAGCGACACCCGCGCGACGATGCCGCCGCAACGGGGCTCTGCGGAACGAAGCGATTGAAAAGCCCTTACTTATCGCCCATGCGGCGCACCTGCCCCGGCTTGGGTTCGCCAAGGCCGAGCTTTTCCGCCTTAAGGCGCAGCTCATAAGGCGAAAGCAGACGCTCCCGCTCCACTTCGAGCTTGGCCCGCAGGGCGCGCCGCTCCCGCAATGTGTTCAGTTCGGCATTGATGAAATAGGTCGTGTCGGTGCGCTCGATATTGCACCACACCAGCACCAGACTCATGGTCATGCAGCTCAGCAGACCGCCTGCCAGAACCAGCAGCCAGCCCTTGCCGCCGCGTCCTCCCCTGGCCATCAGGAAACGGCCTCCGCGATTTTTTCCACAGCGCGCAGTTTGGCGCAGCTGGAACGGGGGTTGACCGCAATCTCGCTTTCACAGGCCGTAAGCGGCTTTTTGTGCAGCAGACGAACCTCGGGCACATGCCCGCAGACACAGCGCGGCACATGGCGCGGGCAGCGGCAGCCCTCGGCCCAGTGACGCATGGCCTGCTTGACCATGCGATCTTCCAGCGAATGAAAACTGATGACCGCCAGACGGCCGCCGATGCGCAGACGGCCGAGCACGGCATCCAGAAAGCGGCGCAGCTCTCCCAGCTCGTCGTTGACGGCCATGCGCAGAGCCTGAAAGGTCCGGGTTGCCGGATGCCGCCGCGCCTTGGCCCGCCATGCGGGCGGATAGGCCATTTCCACGATGTGCGCCAGTTGCAGCGTGGTATCAATGGAACCTTTCTGGCGCGCATCCACAATGGCGCGGGCGATGCGGCCCGCCTGCGGCTCTTCTCCCAGAGTGGCAATACACTCCTTCAAGGCCGCAAAGTGCTCCCTGTTGACCCAGTGCCAGGCGGAGTCTCTGCCGGAATGCTGGTCCATACGCATATCCAGCGGCCCGTCGCTGTTGAAACTGAAACCGCGCTCCGCATCGTCCAGCTGGAGAGAAGAAACGCCGATATCGATCAGCGCGGCGTCTATGCGCTCCCAGCCCAGTTCGTCAAGAGCCTCTTCGAACCGGCTGTAGCAGAGATGAAACAGATGGCTCCGTTCACCGAACGGCGTCAGGCGCTCCCGTGCCAGTTCCAGCGCCTGTTCATCACGATCAAGACCGCAGAGCACGGCTTTTGGCGCCGCCGTCAGCACGGCCGAAGCATGCCCGCCGAGGCCCAGCGTGCCGTCCAGATAGCGCGCGCCCTCCCCGCCCAGAGCGGGAACAAGGGCGTCGAGCGTTTCATGCAGAAGAACGGGGATATGCCGGGGACGAAAGGAGGAGCCGTCCTGCCGGGCGTCTTTCGCCACGGGGCCGACGGCGGATTCGGAAGCGTGAAGCTGCTCCATGCACCAGTCCAGAGATGTTGTGCGAACGGCCTGAAAAGGCCCGACGCTGTTTCGTGCGACAAGGGCACAAAAAAGGGGCGCAAAAAAGGGGCGCATACGCCGCGCCGCGCCGCCGCGTCCGCCCAGGGCGGCCTGCGGGCCTTCACGCAGTGCGCCGTTGGCGCCCATCAGCTCCCACTCGTTCCCTTTTTATGCCCAAGGGGAAACGGCATGTCAAGGCGCGCCGCGCGGTTCAATTTTTATTACTCTATAATATTATTGAATATTTTTCTTTATATATTCTCTATAAATCTTCTTGCGATATTCTCGAAAAAAATGCTGCCGCCTCTAAAGAAAGCCCGCGAAATGCCGTTCAGCTTGACAAATTATTTCAAAAGCCGGAAGCTCCTTTCCATCGTAGTACGAATGATCTTCCCTTTCTTTATTGATGGAATCGCCCATGAAAACCAAAATTGTTGCAACCATAGGTCCTGCTTCCAACACCAAGGAAAAGCTCAAGGAACTTGCCGCAGAAGGCGTGAGCATTTTCCGTCTCAACTTTTCGCATGGAACAGCAGCCGATTTCGTCAAGATTATCGGTTATATCCGTGAAGTGGAAAATGAGCTGAACAAGCCCATCACCATCATGCAGGATCTGTCCGGACCGAAAATCCGCCTCGGCGTCGTGGAAGAAGGTTCCATACAGGTCACCAAGGGCATGCAGCTGCTGCTGGGCCTGACCTCGCAACGCCCGGAAAACGGCGATTTGCCTTTCCTCCCCTTTGATCATGCCGTCATTCTTGAGACGCTCGAACGGGGCGACTGCCTTGTGCTGGCCGACGGCGGCCTGCAGTTCACCGTCCAGGAACGCCGCAGCGATGATCTTGTGGTGCTGGAGGCCAACAACTCCGGCATCGTCACGTCGCGCAAGGGTCTTGCCCTGCCCGGCAAGGCCACCAAGGTGCGCGCCCTGACGGAAAAGGACAAGCGCGATCTTGCGGACGGTCTGGCTCTGGGCGTGGATGCCGTGGCCATTTCCTATGTGCAGACGGCCGACGACGTGCGCGAAGCCAAGAAGCTCATTGCCGATGCCGGCCGCAAGGTTCCGGTCGTCGTCAAGCTGGAACGCCAGAGCGCCGTGGACAATCTGGACGAGATTCTGGAAGAGACCGACATCATCATGGTGGCCCGCGGCGACCTCGGCGTGGAATGTCCGCTGCCCATGCTGCCCGGCCTGCAGAAGCGCATCATCCGGGCCTGCAACAGTGTTTCCAAACCGGTTATCGTGGCCACGCAGATGCTGCTTTCCATGGTCAACAGCCCGGCCCCGACCCGCGCCGAAACCACGGACGTGGCCAACGCCGTGCTGGACGGCGCCGACTGCGTCATGATGTC
>CAMBWG010000085.1 GCA_945871415.1 uncultured Desulfovibrio sp. | reverse complement strand
ACTATAGAAGCACGGCAAAGGCAGCCCGTTCACGTCCAGCGGCGTGCGCAGGGCGGCATCTATATCGGTAAGGCGCTGCCGCAACCTGGCATGGGGACAGACGATCAGAAATTCGTCCCCGCCCAGACGGAACATGACATCCGCGCCGCTCAGACAGGGCAGAATACGCTGCACAAACGCCAGAAGAAAGCCGTCGCCCACCTGATGGCCGTAGGTGTCGTTGATATTCTTGAATTTATCCAAATCAATATACAGCAGAGCAAAGGGCTTGCCCGCCTGACAGCGGCGCTTGATGGAAGCGTGCAGGCTGCGCCGGTTGCGCAGATTGGTAAGCGGATCAACATCAACAAGATTTTCCAGCGAACGCTTCTGCTGCGCCAGCGTGAACCAGGCCCGCAACAGCGCCGTCAGCATCAGAGCCGCCAGCAGGGCGGCCACCACGACGGCGGTAATCCGCGCCCCGAAACTCCACCCGCCCGCGGGCATGAGACTCAGGGTCAGGGAGCATTGAGGCAGTTCCACCTGCGCGGAAACCGGGAAGGAAATATTTTCCGGCGGCACGCCGTCGATCAGCGACTTTCTGCCGTCGGCATCCTGCCGGTAAAGGGAAAAGACCATTTCCGCCTGATGCAGGCTTGCAATATTAATATAGCCAAGAAAATCCTTCAGAGAAAAGACGACAATGGAAAATCCCCAGAACTCCTGAGGATTCCAGCGGCGATAGATGGGGCGTCGCACAATGAAGCCGGGGTATCCCTGAGTAAGCTGCAACGGACCGGAAAAGGTGATCTTTCTGCTGTTGCGGGCGCGCAGGGCCTCTTCCCGGCGCTCCGGCCTCTCAAACAGATTGATATGACTGCGCGGATGCGGATGAGGCGGCAGGCTGTACTGCACGGTGCCGCCCGGAGCCAGCTGCAGGGACAGCATGGCGGCGTCCTGCTTCAAACTTTCCGCGACACGCTGAAAGGAAACAACCTCTCCAGTCGCATCATCAATGGACAGTCTGGCAAGCAGATAGGTCCGCTGCATGATGCCTTCCAGCAGATTCTTCATGCTGTTGGCCTTTTCCGTCGCCAGGGCGGCTATGGTCTGGCGCTGCTGCTCGTAGCTCCTCTGCATCAGAAACGCCCCGAGCAGCAGTCCCAGAACCCAGAAAACTAAAAAACCGCCCAGGGAAATTCGCCATGCTGTTCGTTCATCTGTCATTGCAACAACACCGGCAACAAAAAGACATACCGCCCGCAAGCGGCAATCATGGCAAGAAAATTGTCCGACACAGCAGAAGCGCGCGCTTTTCACGAAAGCGGCGATACATCGAGCATCTCTGCAAATGCTCCGGCCCCGGCCGGCCCGTCTCAGCACGTCAGGTCACGGCACGTCGCAAAAGACGACGTCCGGGGCATACGGGTATGCGGACTCGGTTCTTCCATGTGATATAAAAAAATGCCCGGGAATGCAAAAGGGAATACGTCCTGCCCGGTGTCATGCCCGTCCGGCAGGCCGCGACGGGACGAACACGGAAAAAAGCGCGGGAAAAGACCTTTCCGCCGGGGCGAAGTCCCGCCGCAGACTTGGCTTTTTCAGCTCCAGCGTGTAAACTGCGCCCAACCCAGAGAGTACGATTATGCAACGCATGCCATGGCCAGACTATTTCATGAATATTACCTATCTCGTCAGTGAACGCTCCACCTGCACCCGACGCAAGGTCGGCGCCATTGCCGTCAAGGACAGGCGTATTCTTGCCACAGGCTACAACGGCGCGCCCGCAGGCGTGCCCCACTGTCTGGAGACGGGCTGCCTGCGCGAGCGCCTCCGCATTCCTTCGGGCCAGCGCCACGAGATCTGTCGCGGGCTTCATGCCGAGCAGAACGTCATCATTCAGGCCGCCGTCCACGGCATCAGCATTCAGGGCGCGGAACTTTACTGCACCACGCACCCCTGCGGCCTGTGCGCCAAGATGCTTATCAACTGCGGTATCCGCCATATCTACTACAGCGAGTACTATCCTGATGATCTGGCGGTCGACATGCTGCGCGAAGCCGGTGTGATTGTAGAACATTTCCCCTTTACGCCCAAGGCGGTGGAGATTCATGGCTGACACCTCGTATGAAGAGGCGATGCGCCGCGCCGTGGCGCTCGCGGAACAGGGGCGCTGGAACGCCTGCCCCAATCCCACGGTGGGCGCGGTGCTGCTGCGTGACGGCCATATCGTGGCCGAAGGCTACCACCATGCCGCGGGACAGCCCCATGCCGAAATTGAATGTCTGAACGATGCCCGCGCCAAAGGTATCGACCCGCGCGGCGCAACCATCGTCGTCACGCTGGAGCCGTGCAATCATCAGGGTAAAACGCCTCCGTGCAGCGAAGCCCTCATCGAGGCGGGCATTGCCCGCGTGGTCTTCGGCCTGCGCGATCCCAACCCCAGAGCCGCGGGAGGGCTGGAGCGTCTGCGCGAAGCGGGCATCGACATTGTGGGGCCGGTTCTGGAACAGGAATGCCGCGATCTGGTGGCTGATTTTCTTGTCTGGCAGACGGAGCAGCGTCCCTACATCATTCTGAAACTGGCCGCCACCCTTGACGGCCGCATCTCCACGCGCAACAGGCAGCGGCAGCAGATATCCAATGCGGCCTCGCACCATAACGTGCATCTGCTGCGTGCGGGCATCGGCCATTGCGGCGGAGCCGTCCTTATTGGCGGCGGCACGTTCCGCGCCGACAATCCCGCACTCACGGCCCGCGCCGTGCCCGCTGACCGCCAGCCGCTGGCCTGCATCCTGACTTCCCGTCTGCCCCAGCCGGCCGCGGACTTCCAGCTGCTGCGCGACCGGCCGCAGGACACCATCTTCTTCGTTTCGCCGGCAGCCTGCGCCTCCACCGTGGCCCATGCTCTGGGAGAAAAGGGCGTGCGCGTCTTTTCCGTGGGGCCGGGCGTCAATGGCCGCCCCGACTTTGCCGCGCTTTTCAAATTCCTGCGACAGGATCTGGGCTGCCCCTACGTTCTGTGCGAAGGCGGCGGCAAGCTGGGCACGTCGCTGCTGGAGTCCGGTCTGGTGGATGAATTCCTTCTGCACCTTTCGCCGCGCGTGCTGGGCGACAACGAGGCCGCTCCCCTGCTTCAGGGACGCAGCCCCGCCTCCATGGACGAGGCCATCGGTCTGCGCGTCACGGATGTGCGCCTGTGCGACGGCGATGTGCACCTGCGTCTGCGCCCTGTGCCGCAAGGAGCCCGCTGATGTTTACCGGTCTTGTTCAGGGCATGGGCGAAGTGCGCCGCCTCGTCAGGGGCGCGTCTGAATGCCGCCTCGAAATTGCTCCGCTCTTTCCGCTGGAAAATATCGTTGACGGCGAATCCATTGCCGTCAACGGCGCCTGCCTCTCCGTGGAGGAGCATCGCGACGGTATCTTTACCGCCTATGCCTCGGCGGAAACCCTGGCCAGAACCACCCTGGGCTCGCTGCGGACAGGCTCCCACGTCAATCTGGAACGGGCCCTGCAGCTGGGCAGCCGCCTCGGCGGCCATATCGTCAGCGGCCATGTGGACTGCATCGCCACGGTGACGCAGCTGGCCCGCGCGGGGCAGTCCCTGCGCTGCACGCTGACCTTTCCCCGCGAATTCGCGCCGGAAGTCATCCCCAAGGGCTCCGTCACGCTGGACGGCATCAGCCTGACCATCAACGAATGCGGCATGGACAGTCTGACCGTCAACGTCATTCCCGACACCCAGCGCCGCACCGTCATGGCCCAGTGGCGGCCGGGTTCCCGCGTCAATATGGAAACGGATGTGCTCGGCAAGTATGTCCGGCGTCAGTTCCAGTGCCGCGAACAGGAACAGTCCGGCCCCCGCAGGGCAGCCACCGGCGTCAGTTACGATCTTTTACTGCAAAACGGTTTTCTCTAAGGAGTATACTGCATGACCACCCCCACCACCATTGCGGGCCAGTTGAACGCCCAGGGCCTGCGCATCGCCATTGTGGCAACCCGTTTCAATGATTTCATCGTCGACCGCCTCGTGGGCGGCGCGGTGGATTATCTGGAACGCCACGGCCTGCCCGCCGACAACATGACTCTGGTGCGCATTCCCGGCGCCTTCGAGCTGCCGCTCGTCTGCAAGAAACTGGCGGCCTCCAAAAAGTATGACGGTATTGTCGCCCTTGGCGCGGTCATTCGCGGCGCGACTCCTCATTTCGACTATGTCTGCGCCGAAGCCAGCAAGGGCATCGCGCATGTGACACTTGAATATGATCTGCCCGTCGGCTTCGGTCTGCTCACCTGCGACAGCATCGAACAGGCCATTGAACGCGCCGGTTCCAAGGGCGGCAACAAGGGCGTGGAGGCCGCGGCCGCCATGCTGGAAACCATCCGCGTGCTGGAGCAGCTGTAATCCATGAGCAGAAACAGGAACAACGGCCGACGCGCGGCCCGCGCACAGGCATTTCAGGTTCTTTACAGCCTTTCCTTTGCCGACATCTCGGGCGAGGAAGACGTTCGCCGCGCCTTCCGGCTTTTCCCCGCGCCGCCCGCGCCGGACGGCAGCCCGGACGACGCCCCGCAGGCCGAAGAAGGCTTTGCCTGGGAACTGGTGTACGGCGTCTGGCTCAAAAATGCCGATCTCGACGAGCTCATCAGCCGCTTTTCGCGCAACTGGCGCGTGGATCGGCTGGGACGCGTGGAACGGACGCTGCTGCGTCTGGCCCTGTACGAAATGCTCTACCGGCAGGACGTCCCCGCAAAGGTCGCCATCAACGAAGCCCTGGAACTTACCCGCCAGTTTGGCGAAGACAATGCCGTGAGCTTTGTCAACGGCGTTCTGGATGCCGCGGCCAAGGCCATTGAGGACGGTACGCTGGAAACGGGCGATCAGCGCCGCGCCTGATGCGGTTTGCTCCGCCATTGCCGCACAGCAAAGCATCGGCAGCACAAAGTCCGTATCGCTTCCCTGCAATACAGGAGAAGCCGTTGCCGTACGTCGCCTCACAAAGCTCCCGCCCGCCATGCCGCCCGCGTAGCGTCGCATCCATTCTTGCGGCAATGCCCGTAAACCGCGGGTAAAACGGTTCGCGATACGGCAAAAAGACAATCTTGCGCCGGGCAGGGAGCGCCTCCTTGCAGGAACTGACCCGAATCCGGCTTCACCAGCCCTGCTCAACTGAAACGGAACTCCAAACATCATGAGCCAAGAACGCTACAATCCCCAGGATATAGAACATAAATGGCAGCGTCGCTGGGACGACGAACACGCCTTTGACTGCGATCACGACGCCGGCAAGCCCAAATATTACTTGCTGGAGATGTTCCCCTATCCTTCGGGCAACATCCATATGGGCCACGTGCGCAACTACTCCATCGGGGACGTGATGGCCCGCTGCAAGCGCATGCAGGGCTTCAATGTCATGCACCCCATGGGCTGGGACGCCTTCGGCCTGCCTGCGGAAAACGCGGCCATCAAGCATCAGACGCACCCCGCCAAATGGACGTACGCCAATATCGACAACATGCGCGCCCAGCTGCGCCGCCTCGGCTACTCCTATGACTGGCGGCGGGAAGTGGCCACCTGCCGTCCCGAATATTACCGCTGGGAGCAGCTCTTCTTCCTGCGTCTGCTGGAAAAGGGCCTTGCCTACCGCAAGAAGGCTCCGCAGAACTGGTGCCCCTCCTGCCACACGGTTCTTGCCAATGAGCAGGTTATCGACGGCCTGTGCTGGCGCTGCGACAGCCGCGTGGAGCAGAAGGATCTGACCCAGTGGTTCCTGCGCATCACCGCTTACGGCGACGAGCTGCTCCAGGATCTGAGCAAGCTGGAAGGCGGCTGGCCCGATCGCGTCATTGCCATGCAGCGCAACTGGATCGGCAAGTCCACCGGCGCCGCCATCCGCTTTGCGCTGGAAAAGCCCGCCCATACGGCCGACGGCGACGAAGCCTCCTTTATCGAAGTCTTCACCACCCGCCCGGATACCGTCTTCGGCGTCAGCTTTGTTACCCTTGCGCCCGAGCATCCGCTGGTGGAATCCCTCATCGAAGGCTACGACAAGGCCGACGAGGTGCGCGCCTTCGTCAACCGCATTCGCAATATGGACCGGCTGGAGCGCCAGTCCGATACGCTGGAAAAGGAAGGCATCTTCACCGGCGCGTATGTCACCCACCCCTTCACCGGGGAACGCGTGCCCCTGTGGCTCGGCAACTTCGTTCTTGCCGACTACGGCACGGGCGCGGTCATGGGCGTGCCTGCTCATGACCAGCGCGACTTCGACTTTGCCCGCAAGTACGGGCTGCCCGTGCGCGTCGTCATCGAACCCCGCAACGAGCATCTTGATCCCGACGGCATGACCGAAGCCTATACGGGCGAAGGCGTCATGACCCGTTCCGGCCAGTTCGACGGCATGGCCAATACGGACGGCAAGGCCGCCGTGGCCGCCGACCTCGAACGTCAGGGCAAGGGACGCGCAACCACGCAGTTCCGCCTGCGCGACTGGAATATTTCCCGCCAGCGTTACTGGGGCGCGCCCATTCCCGTTGTCTACTGCGAACACTGCGGCATGGTGCCCGAAAAGGAAGAAAACCTGCCCGTGCTGCTGCCGCTGGATGCGCAGGTTCGCGACGACGGCAAGTCTCCTCTGCCCGAACTGGCTTCCTTTGCTCAGTGCACGTGCCCGAAATGCGGCGGCCCGGCCCGGCGCGAAACCGATACCCTCGACACCTTCGTGGAGTCCTCCTGGTATCCGGCCCGCTACACTTCCGCCCGCAAGGAAGACGCGCCCTTCGATATGGACGCCCTCTCCTACTGGATGCCCGTGGATCAGTATGTGGGCGGCGTGGAGCACGCCATTCTGCACCTGCTCTATTCGCGCTTCTTTACCAAGGCCCTGCGCGATCTGGGCTTCTATCCGCCGCAGCTTGACGAGCCCTTCACCCGTCTGCTCACGCAGGGCATGGTCCTCAAGGACGGCGGCAAAATGTCCAAGTCCAAGGGCAATATCGTTGCCCCGGCGGATATGATCGAAAAGTACGGCGCTGATACCGTGCGCCTGTTCTGCCTGTTCGCCGCGCCGCCGGAACGCGACTTCGACTGGTCCGACAGCGGTATTGAAGGCTCCTACCGCTTCCTCCAGCGCGTCTGGCGTCTGTTTGAGGAAAATCGCGATCGCATTGTGACGATCAAAGCCTGCGGGGCCACGGCGGCGGACGCCGTCAACGACGAAGCCCGCGCCCTGCGCCGCAAGGAACATCTGACCGTCAAGAAGGTCAGCGAGGACATGCAGCCCGAGCGCAGCCAGTTCAATACGGCCATCTCCGCCGTCATGGAACTGGTCAACGCCATGTATCTTGCCCGCGAAAAAATGGACCGCTCCGAGGCGGAAAACCGTATTTTCTCCTCGGCCATGGCATCCGTCCTGACCCTGCTCGCGCCCTTCACCCCGCACCTGAGCGACGAACTCTGGGAACGCATGGGTCATAACGGGCTGCTCATCAACGAAGCCTGGCCCGCCTGGGAAGAAGCCGCGCTCGCGCAGGATACCGTCACCATCGCCCTGCAGGTCAACGGCAAGCTGCGCGGCACCCTCGAAGCGCCCGCGGGAGCCGACAAGGCCGCGCTCGAAGAGCTCGCCCGCGCCGATGCCAACGTGCTGCGCCATACCGACGGCCTCACCATCCGCAAGGTGATCGTCGTCCCCGGCAAGCTCGTCAATATCGTCGCCAACTAGGCTCAAGACGCATTACGTTTTGTCTTGAGGGGGAGGGAACCCCTTTTGCTCGCGGCAAAAAGGTGTTCCCTCCCCCTCAAACTCCTCCTTCCTCCCCAAAACCCGCGCACCAGGGTCTGTTAACACTATTTTTTCTATTTATTTCAAATAAATAGAAAGCACGGCCTACACATACCCTTTGAAAGGTACTTGCCGCATGGCCTGTGTCCCCTCTGAAAAAGCGCGTTGGGGGAAGGATGGGGGGCCTG
>CAMBWG010000084.1 GCA_945871415.1 uncultured Desulfovibrio sp. | reverse complement strand
CCGTCAACTTCGATTTTAAGGCCTTTGCGGAAGTCGGTCGTCGAATACATGGTTCCTCCTGAGAATCTTGTGCAGCCCTGGATGCCGCGACAGGCTCCGGAGCGGAGCGTGCGGACGCGGCATCCTGCCGGGCCGGACCCGGCGGGTACAATTGTCAGATTAAGAATTTTGCATTATGGAAAAAATACAGGAAATGTCAAGCCTGAAATTCAAGTTTTACTTGAGGTTTTTATGAATCCTACTCTGACTCTGGAGAACACGGCGTACACGCTTGCGCAGATTCCGGCCATGGATGCCGTGCAGATTGCGCTTGCCGGGCGTTCCAATGTGGGCAAGTCGTCGCTTGTCAATGCGCTTGCCGGGCGGCGCAAGCTGGCCAAGGTCAGTTCTGTTCCCGGCAAGACCCGCTCCATCAATTTTTACCGGGCGGAGCCCTTTGGCTTTTATCTGGTGGATCTGCCGGGTTACGGTTATGCCCGGGCAAGCCACGAGGAGCGGCGTGCCTGGGGAAATCTGCTGCAGAAATATCTGGCCGGCAACAAGCAGCTGAAAGCGCTGGCGCTGCTTATAGACAGCCGCCTGCCGCCGCAGAAGCTGGATCTTGATCTGGCCTCCTTTGCCCGGCAGTGCGGTCTGCCCATTCTGCCCGTGCTGACCAAGGCGGACAAGTGCAAACAGCGCGAACGGGCCGCACGCGCCGCCGAATGGCGGGATATTGTGGGCATCATGCCCATCGTGACCTCCTCGGAAAAGAAGCTCGGCATTCCCGCCCTGTGGGATGCGCTGGCCCGGGCTGCGGGCGCGGCTGCTCCGGCGGAGGACGCGGCTGCGCACGACGCACAGGGAGAGGAGGCATGAAGACCATCGGCCTTATCGGCGGTATGAGCTGGGAAAGCACGGCGCTGTATTACCGTCTGATCAATGAAATGACGGCGCGGCGGCTCGGGGGGCTGCATTCCGCAAAAATTCTGCTGTACAGCGTGAATTTTGAGGAGGTGGAACGCCTGCAGCGTGCCGGAGACTGGGAGCGGTGCGGTGTGCTGCTGGCTGATGCGGCATGCCGTCTGGAGAGAGGCGGCGCGGATTTTCTGGTCATCTGCACCAATACCATGCACAAGGTGGAGGCGCATATCAGAGAGGCCTGCGCTCTGCCCCTGCTGCATATTGCCGATGCGACGGCCGATGCGCTGCTGGCCGCGGGGGTGCGGAAGACGGCCCTGCTCGGCACCGTCTACACCATGACGCAGGCTTTCTATAAAGATCGGCTGACGGCCCGCGGCATTGAGGTGCTGACGCCGGAAGCCGCGGACAGAGAGATGATTAACGGCGTTATTTATAACGAACTGTGCCGGGGCGAGGTTTCGCCCGCGTCGCGGGAACGCTACCGCGCCGTTATTGAGGACCTGGCGCGGCGCGGCGCTGAAGGCGTCATTCTCGGCTGCACCGAAATCGGAATGCTCATAGGCCCGGAGGATGTTTCGCTGCCGGTCTTTGACACGACGCGCATTCATGCCGAGCGGGCCGCGCTGCTTGCGCTGGAATGAGGCCGCTTTGGGGAAGGCTTATTCTTCCGTGGGGAAGGCACTCCCCATCCTTCCCCCAACGCGCTTTTATCTGGAAGATGAAAGGTGCGGGGACGCGGCGGTTTTCTTGTAATGCCCGTCCCCCGGTAAAACCGGGACAAGGGGGAGATTTTTTTGATTCCGTACCGCCCATAGCTCAGGCTACGGGCGGTACTTGTTTTTTGTGAACTGTGGGAGCGTTTTGCCTTTAAAAAAGATGAAACGCGAGGCGGCGGCACAACGCCGCACGGCCCAAACAGAGTGGAAAAATTGCACTTTTTTTCAGCGAGACGACAGGCCGTATGGTTTGAAATGCAACGGGCTTTAAGCTGAAAATTCCATAGGGTCTATCGACACTAGTTTTAGCAATTATTTCAATAGATAATGCAAATTTGTAGAACGCAGTCACCTTGCCTTTATGGGCTGTGTTGTCCTGAGATTCCACCTCCTGATAAAAGCGCGCCGGGGAAGGGATGGGGGAAGGGGAACACCTCTCGCGCGAGCGGAGGGGTTCCCCTTCCCCAAAAAAACAACACTTCCTTAAGATATACGAACGAATCCTGAGCCTATGCCGTCTTTTCGTCCTGCGGGTCCATGTGGATGGTGATGCGGCCGAGAACGGGCAGCAGGCCGCGCAGTGCGCGCTCCAGCCGCAGGGTGATCACATGGACATCCCGCACGGAGAGTCCGGAAGCCACTTCGCAGTGAAAGGAAAGGCAGGGGCCGTAGAGCGGCAGGTTGTAGAGGCAGATCCGGTGCGGATGCGCCGTCAGCGGTTCGTCATTGACCAGCCGGTTGATCGTCTCCTCAATGGTCCTGCGCAGAGGATCGTCGTCATTGTCGGTCATCTGGGCTTCGGCAAGACTGCCTTCGGGCTCAATGAGCGTGACGACGGTTGCCGGGCTTAGCCGGGCGGCCACATGCTTTTCAAACTTGTGCACGCGGTCGTGAGCCGTGCGAAAATCTTCCCCGGCGGGGACTTCCACATGCAGCTCAACAGCCTTGCGCTGCGGGCTGCTCATGATGTGCACGTCATGCACGGCGATGCCGTGCTGGGAGGCCAGCTGATTGATGACGCTGAGGGGATCGCTGTCGCGTTGGCAGGCGCGCAGCGGCTCAAGGTGTACCGTTACATCCGCGCCCGGAATGACGGCTTCCACGGCCAGTGCGGCATCATGGGCCAGCTTGTGGCCGGAGGCAACCCGAATCTGCGGATCAACGCCGACCACCAGATCCACAAAGGTCGTGGGGCCGCTGGTGCGCTGGCGCACGCGCTGCACGGCCAGAATGCCCGGTACGCGCTCCACCCGTTCGCGGATGGCTTCCTGCTCCTCTACCGAGCCGGAGTCCATGAGCGTGTTGATGGCGGCGCGGGCCATGCGGATGCTTGCCTGAAAGATGATTACCGCCACAATGAGCGCGGCCACGGTATCCGCCTGCGTCAGCAGACGTGCAACAGTGCCGTCCAGGGCCAGCTTATCAGCCAGCCAGACGGCGCTGACGCCGACGAGAACAACGAACGACGAGAGAATGTCCGTGGCAAAATGCAGCGCGTCCGCTTCAAGAGCCTGACTCTTGTGTTTGGCGGCCACCTTGCGCAGGATGCGCACGCGGTTGATGTCCAGCGCCACGGAAAAGGCCATGACCAGCATACCCCAGACAGAAGGCTCCACGGGGCTGCCGCCCTCGATGAGGCGGTGCAGCCCCTCATAGACAACCCAGAAGCAGGTGGCAAAGAGCAGCAGCGTTTCCGCAAGAGCTGAAAGGTTTTCGACCTTGCCGTGGCCGAAGGGATGCGAGGCATCGGCGGGACGCGAGGAAATGCGCACGGCCATCAGAGTCATGATGGCCGCCAGCAGATCCAGGCCGCTGTGCAGGGCTTCCGACAGTATCCCCAGACTGTTGGTGGCAAGGCCCACGGCCAGCTTGACGGCGGTAAGCAGCAGCGCCGCCAGTACGGAAATCCATGCTGCCTGATGTTTTTCCTTGTCGGCTTCGCTCAAATCCATGATTGTGCTCCTTTTCGGGAGATTTCGGGGCATTGTCGCACCGTGTCGATATGGAGCGTTTCACCCTTGAAAAAGGTAAAACGCTCTGAAAATGCTCCAGAGCATTTTCAGTTTGAAACGCTTCGTGTTTCAAATCGCGGAAAAAGTGCTTTTTTTCCGCTCAGTTCGGGCCGGGCGGCGCTGTGTCGCCGCCTTGCGTTCCGCCCTTTTCACGGGCAGAATGCTCTGATCGGACGCTGTTGGCGGCGACATTTGCACTTCCTGCTGGAGATGAAAAAAGCCCCTGTTACAGGGGCTTTTTTGTTGCATTATCCGGGCTCTGTCGGCTTGCCGCGTCGCTGTTCTTTTCCAGAGTCCGCAGACGCTGAGAAATGGCGGTCAGGCTCTCCGAGCTAGAGCCACTTGAACCACTGCTTCCACGAACCTTCCCGACGTTCGCGTGTGGCTTCGGCCTGCTGCTGCTTATAGTGGTGGTAAGCGGCAACGGACTTTTCCCGCGCATGATCGGCCGTTTCGGGCACGTCGGGGAATTCACGGACGATGAATTCATAGCGACGCCAGGCCGGGCCGTAGTTTTCCATGTGCCAGAACACGTCGGCAATATACAGCTCGTGTTCCGCCATGCGCTTGCGGCACAGAGTGATGTTTTCCTGTGCCTGGGCCGCATAGGGCGAACCGGGATAGGTCTGAATCAGGCGCTTGAAGTATTCGCACGCTTCTTCAAGAATGGTCGTAGCCCTGTCCACCGAGCGGAACTGATTCATCAGAGCGTTGCCCGTCTGGAAAAGCACATAGGGCACGGCCTCATGACGGGGGTGGAGCGACTCGAAGTCCTTATAGGCTTCCACAGCCAGCTCGTATTCGCCGTCAAGATAATAGGCGTCGGCAAGCGCCAGCTCGGCTTCCACGGTGTAGGGGCTGAAGGGATAGGCATCCCGCAGCTTGTTGTAGTATGCAACGGCGCCCACGTAATCCTTCTCCCTCATGGCGTCGTTACCGGCTTCGAAGATTTCCTGCGCCGTATCTTCGGCGGGCGGCAGATAGACCATATCAATAATGCCGCAGCCGGAAAAGGCGAAAACGGCGAGCGCGAGCGCCAGGGGGCGAAGAAAGGATTTACGCATGGAGCTGTTCCATCAGAACAAAGGCTGCCTGTGCAGCGGTTGCGCCGTCGCCTGCGGCGGTGACGGCCTGTCGGCAGAGTTTTGAACGCACGTCGCCCGCGGCAAAAATGCCGGGAACCGAGGTGCGCATTTCCGTATCAGTCACAAGGAAGCCTTGCGCATCGCGCTCCACTTCCGGCGGAAGGAAACCGGTGCGCGGCTCCATGCCGACATAGACGAACAGACCGTTTACCTTGAGGGAACGCTGCTCGCCCGTGACGACATTACGCACGACAACGCCTGTCAGTCCGGCTATCAGATCCGCCTGCAGTCCGTCCACCACGCTGTCGAGCACGAGCTCCACCTTATCGGAGAGGGCCGCGAGTTTATCCTGATAAATCTGAGCCCCCCGGAAGCTGTTCCGGCGGTGGATGAGATAGACTTTGGAAGCGATCTTGGCCAGATAAAGGCTTTCTTCCAGAGCTGAGTTACCCCCGCCCACAACGGCTACCGGCTGATTGCGGTAGAAGTTGCCGTCGCAGAGAGCGCAATAGGAAACCCCGCGTCCCTGCAGGCGATCTTCCCCTTCCACGCCCAGAGGCCGATGTTTTGCGCCGGTACAGACTATGACCGTGCGGCAGGTGTATTCCTTTTCTCCGGCGCTGACGACGAAGTTGCCCACCGCTCCGCGAACGGAGTCCACGGCATCGCGGGAACGCTCGATTGTCAGTCCTTCGATATGAGCGGCAAAGAGATCGGCAAGTTCATAGCCCTTAATGCCCTTGGGAAACCCGGGGTAGTTTTCCAGCACCTCGGTTTGCAGAATCTGGCCTCCGGCCGCAAGGTTTTCGAAAAGAATAACCGAGCAGCCGGAGCGCGCAAGATACAGGGCCGCCGTTATGCCGGCGGGGCCGCTGCCGATGATGGCGGCGTCGAACGTACTCATGCCAGAGCCTTGGTATCCAGCATTTCCTTGATGGACGCCTTGGTCACGGCGCCGGTCACCTGCTCCACGGCTTCGCCGCCCTTGAACAGGATCATGGTGGGGATGGCGCGGATGCCGAATTTGGTCGGCGTCGTGGGATTCTCGTCCACATTCATCTTGGCGATGATGACGCGGCCTTCATATTCTTCGGCGAGCTCGTCGATAATGGGACCCACGGCACGGCAGGGGCCGCACCACGGAGCCCAGAAGTCCAGCAGCACAGGCAGCTCGGATTTGAGTACGAGGCTGTCAAACGTAGCATCGGAAATTTGCGTCGCCATGAAAAACTCCTTTCGTTCGGGACGGGGTCCATGCGGAAGAAACGGCCCTTGCGGGCGGTTTTCCAAAAGTAGTTGCCTTGACTCTGCCTGTCAAGGTGCGGTCGCGCGGCGCATGTCGTCGGGGATGGCGCGCCCGCGCGGAATGGTTTCCAGAGAAAGCGGATGCTCCCAGCCTTCGCTGCCCAGCAGCCAGCCGGCATAGGCCACCATGGCCGCGTTGTCCGTGCAAAGACGCGGCGAAGGAAATATTGCCTCGCCTCCCCGGCTCTGCATGAGGGCCGCGGCCTGCTCGCGCAGCATGGAGTTGGCGGCGACCCCTCCGGCAACAATGAGTCTGTGCAGATCCGGATTGCGATCCAGCGCGCGCCGAGTCTTTTCCATGAGCGTTTCCGTCACGGCCATATTGAAGGAGGCGCAGCCGTCCTTCAACGTCCGGGGCGCGTCTTCGGGCCTGCACAGGGGGCGCGGCCAGGATTCTTTCCCGGAGATCGGCCCGAGCCAGGTTGCCGCGGCGGTTTTCAGGCCGCTGAAACTGAAATCAAGATTGTCGTTATCCAGATAGGGACGGGGAAAAAGACGTGCGTCCGCCCTGCCCTGCCGCGCCAGCATGTCCAGCAGTTTGCCCCCCGGATAAGCAAGGCCCATCAGCTTGCCCACCTTGTCAAAAGCCTCTCCCGCGGCGTCGTCCAGCGTGCGTCCCAGCTGCACGATGCGGGAAGGGCCGTCCATGCGGTAAAGGTGCGTATGCCCCCCGGAGACCAGCAGGCCCAGCGCCGGAAACAGCGTCGCGCCTTCCAGACCGGCGGCCAGCAAATGCGCGTGCAGATGGTTTATACCCAGCAGGCGCGCCCCGCTGCCGAGCGCCAGGCCCTTGGCGAAGGCGACGCCGACCAGCAGACTCCCCAGCAGCCCCGGGCCGCGCGAAACGGCAACCACATCAATGTCGTCGATGGTAAGCCCGGTGCGCCGCATGAGTTCGTCATACAGCGCACCGCAGAAACGATAATGTTCCCGCGAGGCCAGCTCCGGCACAACGCCGCCGAACAGCGCGTGCATGTCGGCCTGCGTTGCCAGAACGGCATCTTTCAGACGGCCGTCCTCCACCAGCGCAAAGGCGGTTTCGTCGCAGGAACTTTCAATGCCGAGACAGCGCATGGATCACCGATTCTTATGACGTGCGTAAATGGCTTCCACGGCTTCGACATCACGGCTGGAGCCGATATAGAGGGGCGTGCGCGCATGCAGCGTCTCGGGCACGCGCTCCAGGATGCGTCCGTGGCCGTCGCTGGCCTTGCCGCCCGCCTGCTCCGCCAGAAATGCCAGCGGCGAGGCTTCGCACATGAGCCGCAGTTTCCCCTCCGGCTTGCCGCTGTAGGGCGGATACAGATAGATGCCGCCATAGAGCAGCGTCCGGTGAAAGTCGGCCACGAGCGACCCCACATAGCGGGAGGAATAGGCTCCTCCCCTGGAGCTTTTCGCCGTATGGAACCACTCGACGGCTTCACGCGCCGGAGTATCCCACTGTTCGCGGTAACCTTCATTGACCGAATAGATATAGCCCTGTTCGGGAATCTGGATATCGGGATGCGACAGGAGAAATTCTCCAACGCCGGGGTCCAGCGTGAAGCCGTGCACGCCCTGCCCTGTGGAGAGTACCAGCATGGTGGACGGGCCATAAAGAATATAGCCCGCGGCCACCTGCTCCGTCCCGGGTTTCAGCACTTCTTCAAGTGATACTTCACCTGTTGCGCCATGTGCCCGGCGATGGAGGGAAAAAATAGTGCCCACGTCCACATTGACGTCGATGTTGGAAGAGCCGTCCAGTGGATCGAAGATCAGAATGTAATCTCCCCGGGGAAATTCCGGCCCCACGCGGATAAGCTCGGGCTCTTCTTCGGACGCCATGGCGCAGACGGCTCCGCTGCGTTCCATGCGGTAGATAAGAATGCGATTGGCAATGGTGTCCATTTTCTGGACGTTCTCTCCCTGCACATTGACTTCGCCGGTACCGCCGAGAATATCCAGCAGACCAGCCTGATTGATGCGGCGGGAAATGGTCTTGCCGGACAGGATCAGGTCATACAGCAGGCCGGTGA
>CAMBWG010000083.1 GCA_945871415.1 uncultured Desulfovibrio sp. | reverse complement strand
CGTCACGGACATCTATGACCCGCTGGAGCCCTGGAACCGCTTCTGGTTTGCCTTCAACGACATTTTCTATGTCCATATCGCAAAGCCGATCTTCGAGGCCTATCAGCAGGTCATGCCGCGTCAGATTCGCGAAGGCGTGAGCAATATCTGGAACAATGTGGGCTTTCCCAAACGGTTCATCAACAATCTGCTGCAAGGCAAGGCCAAGGGCGCCTTTGTGGAGCTGGGCCGCTTCTGCACCAATATTTCCGCCGGTTTCGGCGTCATTGACGTAGCCGCGGGCAAGAAGGTGCTGGTTCCCTACGATCCCAGCGGCGAGGACTTCGGCCAGACGCTGGGCCGCTGGGGCATCGGGTACGGCGTCTATATTGTCTGGCCCTTCCTGGGGCCCAGTTCCCTGCGCGAATCCGTGGGCTTTGCCGGGGACTGCGTTGCGGATCCCTTCTTCTATGTCTATCCGTGGGAACTTTCCACGGTCAGCGAACTCTATCTGCGCTTCAACGATCTGGAAGGAACCCTGTCCACCTATACCAGCCTGCGCGGCATAGCCGTGGACCCCTATATCGCCGTCCGCGAAGCCTACATCAACTATCGCAATCAGCAGGTACTGCGCTGACCGGCCTTCCCCTTTCATCCGCAAGCCCTTTTGACCACGTGCCAAAAGGGCTTGTTTTTCTTCTCAACCCCGGAGCCCTGCCCGTGACTGACGTCCTGCGCCTCGAGCATCTCAATATCGACTTTTCCGGCGACGACGGCCCCCTGCGCGCCGTACACGATCTGTCCCTTGCCGTGCCGCGCGGCGGCATCGTCTGCCTTGTGGGGGAATCCGGCTGCGGCAAGAGCCTCACGGCCCGCGCCGTCATGGGCCTTCTGCCCGAAGGGGCCCGCGCCTCGGGGCGTATCCTGCTGGAAACGCCGAAGGGCACGGAAGACGTGCTTGCTCTGCCCGCCCGTCACCTGCGCAGCCTGCGCGGCTCCTGCATGGCCATGATCTTTCAGGAGCCCATGACGGCTCTTAATCCCGTGCTGCGCGTGGGCCGGCAGGTGCGCCTGCATCTCGGTATGAGCAGGGAGGAAGCCAGAACCGAAACCCTGCGGCTCTTCAGCGAAGTGGGCATTCCCGCGCCCGAAAGCCGCTACAATGACTACCCTCACCGCCTCTCGGGAGGCATGCGTCAGCGGGTCATGATTGCCGCCGCGCTGGCCTGCTCGCCTTCGCTGCTGCTGGCGGACGAGCCCACAACGGCGCTCGACGCCACCATTCAGGGGCAGATTCTGCGTCTGATTCATGAACAGAGCCGCAAAAACGGCATGGCCGTGCTGCTCATCACCCACGATCTCAGCGTGGTGGGGCAGATGGCCGACAGCGTGGGCGTCATGTACGCCGGGCGACTGGTGGAATGGGGCGATACCGGAGCCCTGCTTGACGATCCGGCCCATCCCTACACGCAGGGGCTGCTGCGCTGCGCGCCGGATCGCGCGCTTATGGGCGCGCGCCGTCTGCCCGCCATTTCCGGCACGGTGCCGCCCCTGGGGCAGATTCCCCCGGGCTGCCCCTTTGCGCCCCGCTGCTCCCGCGCGCAGGACGACTGCCGCACAAGCCCCCCGCCCCTGCGTCCGCTTGATGCGCGGCACGCCGTCGCCTGCTTTCACGCCGGAGAAAGAAACGGCCAGTAGAACATTTTCAAATCATGCGGCCTGTCGTTTCGCGGGAAAAACGCGGCTTTTCCGCGCGCGCTCTCTCTCTCCGGGCCGGGCGGCGCTGTGCCGCCGCCTCGCCTTTCACCTTTTTCAAAGTTGAAACGCTCTAGTGCCGTCTGTCGATCCCGGCGTTTTTGTAGTAGGAGGCCTTGTCCCGGTACATCCGCATTTCCGCTTCAACCATCAGCTTGTCGATATTTGACGTAAAGCAGGTCTCGTACCAGGCCGAGCCCAGCGCCATGACAACATCGCTTTCCTGCAATTTCTCCTTCAGATTGGTAATGCGGTCCATCAGATCCGACTTTTTGATACCCCGGCAGAGGGCAAGGAACTCATCCCCGCCGATACGAAACAGGGAGCAGCCGCCAAAGGTCTTTTTCAGGCAGTCGCAGGCGCGCAGAATCAGCATATCGCCTTCGGCATGTCCCCGGGTGTCGTTGACGGTCTTCAGGCCGGTGACGTCGCAGTAGACAACGCCAAGGCTGTCCCTGCCGCCGTCAAGCGTCGAGGCATAATCGTCCAGCGCATAGCGGTTGCCGAAGCCCGTCAGCCGGTCATGGCTGCTCATTTCCCGGAGCTGGCTTATCAAATTACGGCTGCGCAGCAGGGAAATGATGAAGTGGCCCATGATCTGGAGGATATCCGCCGAATACAGCAGAAGCTGCTGCGGCGGATTGTCCACGCCGTAAAAGCCGATGGGCGCGCCATTTTCGTACAGAGGAATGACGACAAGCGACGTGATGTTCTGGCGTTTCAGATTTGCGTATTGCAGGGGGTCTTCGTCCCGAATGTCTTCCAGATCCCTGATGACGATGATCTCGTCCTTGTGAAAGGCTCTGTACCAGTGCGCGCAGACGGCGGCAGGCACATCCTGAAGATTGTCCTTTTCCGGCGACACGCCCGCGGCTACCCATTCATAGGTGTTGTCGTCATTGCCTTTGCCGTTGCGTTCAAAAATATAGGTCCGCTCCGCCTGCAGCGCCTTCCCCAGATATTCCAGCAGGACGTTGATGCCCCTGTCCGGCGTTTTCGTCATCATGGCCAGACGCAGGCCCGCATTGACGATTTCTTCCACTTTCTGATAGCTGTCGAACATGTTGCGCTGTTTTTCCTGCAGCGTCGTATCAATGGCTATTTCAAGCCGGTAGCGCCTGCCGTCCACAAGCATCATGGTGTCTTTCAGCATGAAATGTCTGTCGATGGCCGGATTATGATACTCCCATTCCTTAAAGTGGCCCTGACACAGTTCTTCATTGGTGCATATGGCGCATGGCGCGCTGGCATGCTGCAGAACATCATGGCACTTCCTGCCCCTGATGTCGTCAAGCGACTTCAACCCGTAGGTGTCCAGTCCCTTTTTGTTCAGGTAGACGAGCTCGTAGGTGTCCATGTCGGCAACATAGACAATTTCATTCATGTTTTCGAAAAAATTATAAATAGCCTGCATGCGACTGCTCATATCCGCCTCTGATAACCTGCCTTGTTCAAAACCCGATGTTCTGCCCATATAACCAGAATCGTCAGGCCGGACGGCCTGCGTTGCATTCCTGCGGATGCGCTCCCGGGACGGGAGTTTACATCGCAGCTGCGGGTAAAGGCAAGCAATCCGCCCTTCTCTCACAGAAAAGCAGCGCTTTTTTCTTGCAGCCCTCTGTACAATCAGACTTTTTCCCTGCCTGCGTGAAAACAGAAACAGTAATAATTACTCTTCTGCATAATAGTACCGCAGATGTACAATGCAGTGCTGTTCCTCCGCACATCCGCAGCAGAAACCCTGCCGGATTATGCGTCACAAACAGCAGTACATAAGACTATTTTCAGAATTTTCGCAGAGATAGAGCATTTTAGCCATGCAAAAGACAAAATGCTCAAGCCCCACCCCTTCCCAGCGCGCTTTTTCAGAGGAATGCGGGAGCATGCGAAAGACATGTCTCAACGAGCGGACATGGCGATATCATACTATCTGTTTGAAATAACTATATAATAAATATTGCAATCAGGCATGGTCGCGGGGGCGGAAAAGGCTTCCGGGCTTGCCAAAGTCGTTCTTCTGGGAGAGACTCGGACAGACTGTCGAACTGCAACAAAGGAATCGTCATGAAACGTCTTGCGCTTCTCTGCCTTGCTCTGCTCCTCTGCCTTGCCGTACCGGCCGCGGCCGCCGACAAGCACCCCGAAAAACAACCGCAGAAGGAACATCTCCCCCCGGCCACGACCTTTGAACGCTTCAGCGCCGTGCTGCCTCAGGGCTGGAGCGGCGAGGATCAGTCGGGCTTTCACAGCGGCGACAATCGGGAATACATGCTTATGATCGGCAAAAAGGGCGATACCGCCTTCGAGGCCGCTCTCACCCTCTTTATTCTTCCCAACCTGAAGGGAGAGGACGCCAAAAGCCTTGCCGAGCAATCCGCCCGGATGCAGAACAACGCCGGCGCCGTGACAGAAAAGGACGGTTTCTGGAGCTTCACCGGCGAACCCCGCAGCAAGATTTCCGGCGGCGAAGCCCTGACCCGCGTGCGCGCCACGCCGGATCTCATGCTGATTATCGTCAGCCAGGACCCGAAAAAGCTTGGCGCGGAAAAGGTCTTCCAGAGCCTCGTGCCCATCTCCGCCGACGCGAAAAAGCTGTTTCCCGCCCGTAAGGCAATGTGACGTCGCGCCTTCCAGGTTCAGGACTCATTACGGTTTTCTTGAGGGGGAAGACCCCCCTTTGCTCCGCTGTCGATGCCCGCAGGCCCTCGCCTGACGGGCACGGCCTGTTGTTTTGCGGAAGAAACGCGTTTTTCCGCTCACCTCGGGCCGGGCGGCGCTGTGTCGCCGCCTCGCGTTTCACCTTTTTCAAAGGAGAAACGCTTCAGAACGAAAAAGAGGCGACCTTGCCACGGTCGCCTCTTTTTTTATTCAATATATATACCGATATACAATCATAGTTCAGGCCATCCCCCTCTCCTGTACCATGCGGGCCGCAACATCCGTCCAGTTGCAGTCTTCAGCCTCTTTTACAGGAGAAAATCATGGCAAATCCCCGCTCCCGGACCACGTCAGTCACCGCCGCGCCTTCCCGCTCCCGCACGCAGCCTGTCGTCAGAAAAACAGACAAAAGAACAGGGAGCCCCTGCTGCACGGTCTTTGTTTCCACCATCTATTTACCGCACATCCGTCTGCGCAAGCGAAGCTGGGAGGTGGACGAACTCATCCTGCGGCAGCATATCCTGCCCACATTCGGCAATTGTCCGCTCGCATCCATACAGCGATCGGCCGTGGAAATCTGGCTGCACGCTCTGGCGCGGCAGGGGCTTGCTCCGGCCACCTGCAACCGCATCCTGAGCGTCTTCAAAAGTCTGTGCACGCTCGCCGTCTCTCATGATGTTCTCTTTCTCTCGCCCTGCGCCAGTATTCAGCCCTTCCGCATTCTGGAATTGCGCGAACGACATCTGACAGCCGACGAGGCGCACCGCCTTATGCAGGCTCTGAACAGCTCCTCGCGACAGGAAGCGCGAGCCCTGCAGCTGCTCCTTCTTACCGGCGCACGAAAAAGCGAGATTCTGCGGGCCAGATGGGAATATGTCCGGCTGGAACAGCGCTGTCTGCTCATCCCCCTCTCCAAATCCAACAAGCCCCGCCACATCACCCTTTCCGACGAAGCCGTCGCCATCATCAGAGAGTTGCCGCGCCGCCCGGGCTGCCCCTGGCTCTTTCCCGGACACGCGCCCGGACGGCCGCTTTCGGATCTGTACCTGTTCTGGGATCAACTGCGGCAGGAGCTGGGACTGAACGACGTGCGCATTCATGACCTGCGGCACACATTTGCCAGCATTCTTGTCAATGCCGGGCATTCCCTCTACGAAGTCCAGCGCCTGCTGGGGCACAGCGATCCGCGCACGACCATGCGCTATGCGCACCTGGAACAGAATTCCCTGCTCATGGCCGCGGGCACGGTAGGAACCTTCCTCAGTCCTGCGCGCACGCCTGCGGAGAAGACGACACCAGTCCCCGATAAGGCCTGACATCCCGGGACACGCTGACATGTCCCACCGCTGCCGGGCGCCGCCTCCAGTTTCGCACAGCTTATGACATTCACTGCTTTCAGCCAGAAAAATCTTTCTTTTTTGCATAGCGCGTTTCAACTTTGAAAAAAGTGAAACGCGAGGCGGCGACACAGCGCCGCCCGGCCCGAAGTGAGCGAAAAACCGTGTTTTTCCGCGAAACGACTGGCCGTATGGCCTGAAATGCACAGCATTTCAAGCTGAAGATGCTCCAGATGCACGACATCCATGAATTATGCCTTTTCACCACAATACCTTGACGGCGCATCATGTTTATCATACAATTTTACAATTTATGATACATGCAAGACATACAACACAAAAATTCGTACTGCACATACTCATAATGTCCAACAGGAATCCGGCATTCCCGCTGAAGAACAAAATAAAAAGGAAGATATAACATCTGTAAAAATCAAGGAGAAAAATAATGACAAGAATTTCGTATGCACTATTTTCTGTTCTTCTGGCCCTCGGCATTCAGCTTATGCCGGTGCATAACGGCATAAATATGTATTCTGTTTTTATCTCCGAAGTGAAAGCTGATGAAATACAGGATATGATAGAGAACGCGCCTCCCATTTTGCAAGCCGCCTATGACAACGAGTGGCGAAAAGTCATTTCCATTGCAAAGAAAAATCGTGCTGCGTTAAAAGATGTTGACGATCTTGGCAATACAGTTCTCCATATCGCGGCACAACGTGCCGATGACGCAACGATACTGGAACTTTTAAAACTTGGCGCAGACAAAAATGCAAAGGACCGTACCAGCGATCAAACGCGCCCTTACTATTACGCCCAGCGCAACAAAAACCTCAGCGCAAAAGTCCGTAATATGCTGCGTTAGGGCCTGTTGACACCAGATCGTTTCAACGTTGAAAAAGGTGAAGCGCGAGGCGGCGGCACGGCGCCGCCCGGCCCGAAGTGAGCGGAAAGCCCGCGCTTTTTCTGCGAAGCGACCGACCGTATGGTTTGAAATGCACAGCATTTCAAACTGAAAATGCTCTATGACAAAAACAGCGCCCGGAGGACGCTTCGTCCCCCGGGCGCTGCTCGTTTTAAACCGACAGGCCGTATGGTTTGAAACGCGCAGCGTTTCAAACTGAAATTGCTCTAGATGCGTTCGGCCACCAGTTCGCCCATGCGGGCGCAGCCCACGGCCGTCATGCCGTCTTCCATGATGTCCACGGTGCGATAGCCTTCACGCAGCACGGCGCGCACGGCCTGCTCAATTGCATCGGCTTCGGCGGGCATGCCGAGGCCCAGACGGAGCATCATGGCCGCGGAAAGAATCGTCGCCAGCGGATTCGCCTTGTCCTGTCCGGCAATGTCCGGAGCCGAGCCGTGAATGGGCTCGAACAGGCCGGGCCCGGACGCGCCCATGCTGGCGGACGGCAGCATGCCCAGCGACCCTGTAATGACGGAGGCCTCGTCGGACAGAATATCCCCGAAGATATTGCCCGTCAGGATGACGTCGAACTGCGAGGGATCGCGCACAAGCTGCATGGCGGCATTGTCCACATACATATGCGACAGCTCCACGCCGGGGAAGTCCGCATGCACTTCCTGCACTACGGCCTTCCAGAGACGCGAGGTTTCCAGCACGTTGCTCTTTTCCACCGAGCAGACCTTATTGCGGCGGCGCGAGGCCGTCTCAAAGGCCACGCGGGCAATGCGACGGATTTCCTCTTCGTTGTAAATCATGGTGTTGTAGCCGGTGCGCAGGCCGTCGCGCGTCTCCAGTCCGCGCGGCTCGCCGAAATAGATGTCGCCGGTCAGCTCGCGCACCACAATCAGATCCAGGCCGCGCGCCGCAATGTCCGCGCGCAGCAGGCACGCGCCCGCCAGCTCCGGCAGCAGCATGGCCGGGCGCAGATTGGCAAACAGGCCCATCTGCTTGCGAATGCCCAGCAGACCCTTTTCCGGGCGCTTTTCCGGCGGAATTTCATCCCACTTGGGGCCGCCCACGGACGCCAGATAGACCGCGTCCGCCTTCAGGCACTTCTCCACCGTGGCCGCGGGCAGCGGCTCGCCCGTCGCGTCAATGGCCGCTCCGCCGATCAGCGCCTCCTCAAACACAAATTCATGCCCGAATTTCGCCGCCACGGCCTTCAGCGCACGCACGCCCTCCGCCAGAATCTCCGGCCCGATACCGTCCCCCGGCAACAGGCAAATATTCTTTTTCATCGCTGTTTCCTTTTATACTGTCTGTTTGTTTATTTTTTTCTTCTTTTTCCGGGGGGAAGGAAAGCCCCTTGGCTGGCGCGCAAGGGTGTTTCCTTCCCCCCGGGCCCCC
>CAMBWG010000082.1 GCA_945871415.1 uncultured Desulfovibrio sp. | reverse complement strand
GACGCCCCGCTGATACTGAATGGACACAATGACGGCCTGCGCCTGCCACGGCAGTCGCGCAAAGGCCCCGACGCCCGCGTCGCGGTCATAGCGGCCGGCAATCTTGTGGACATGATGCCGCAGCATGGCCGCGTCGAGGCCGTCGGCGTCCCCGGCGGCCAGCGTCAGCGGCGCGGCATGCAGCGCCAGCACGGCCGCCTCCTGCCGCAGGCCCAGATACGGGCGCAGGCGCACAAGGACGCCGTCCGCAATGCCCATGCCCCGCAGCGTGTCCGCGTCCGTCTGCCCGAGATCAACGCCCGTGCCGATCGTCACGCCGGAAATGCCCATGGGCTCGTAGCGCTCCGGGTTCGGGCCGCCGTAGTAATTGGCCGTGCCGCCGCCGACGAGATTGCAGGGAATGTAGCCGCGCAACTGCTGCGGCCCCTCAAATCCCGGCAGATGCAGCACATGCACAATCTTGTCCATATGCAACGCCATGCTTCCTTCCTCCTCGTTATGGAGGAAGTATAGACCCGCATTTCTGCATGGAACTCCCGGAAACAGGCCCGGGACAGACTGCGTACAGGCTCAGGATGGCTTGACGCTTTTTTGATGGAGGGGAGAGAGGAGTAATTTTTGAGTTTGGGGGAGGGGAAAACCCTTCCCCAAACGCGCTTTTTTATGGAGGATGCAACGGCACGGGAACGCCGGAGCCTTGCAATGCTCGCCGTCCCCCGGCGGCGCATCAGGAAAGGATAGCGGAACGGCCGCCCTTCCCTGAACGCGCCTTTTTATGGAAAATGAAACAGCGCGGGAACGCCGGAGCCTTCCGACGCTCGCCGCGCCCGCGTGTCACCATTCACCCCGGAGGAGGTAGCATCATGCGCATCACGTCCCGGCATTGGTGTTTTCGAGTCTGTGCGGCTGTGCTTTTTCTGGCGCTGCTGTATCCGGCGGTCCGCGCGGGAAGCGCCGTCGCCGCAGCGAAAGAACGGCGTCTGATTCTGGAGGTCGGCGTCAGTCCCGACGACTTCACGACGACGCCCCCCTATTACGCCGTGGCAACCATCACGGCCAGATTCCGCAATGCGGACGGAAGCGTCTCCCCGGTAAAAACCAAGGTTACGTGGAGCGTGCTTGATTCCCTTGTGAAGCTGCCCCTGGACAAGGACCCCGCCCATCCCGTATGGCGACGCGCGCCGAACGCGCTGAACGGCCTGATGTGGGGCAGGGACCTGCCGCCGGAGCTGCTTCGCCGCTCGGAGCTCAACAAAGGCGGCCGGGAATTTGATCAGAACGCCAGACGCCCCACCGGCGACACGGCCTATCTGATGGATATTGTCGGCTCGCGCGTTGTGACCGTGCAGGCGCGGACGCGCTACCTCGGTGAGCAGCTGACGGCCACCACGCGCATCACCTTCGGGAACGGGCCGCTCTCCGTATTCACGAAGGGTCCCAGCGGCTTTTTGCCCTGGGCGAAGACAAATCCCCTGCAAACGGCCACCCTCTTTCCCGCCGCGGAATACTGCAAGGGCAGCATCCCCAGAGACAAGTTCACCGGCAAGCCGAACGAAGCCTGGACGGACACCGGGCACAGATCGCTCAAAGGCGGCGTCTACATGTATGCGGAAGGCAGCAATCTGCCCACGGTGCGGCAGTTGCAGGCCGTTTCCAGCGCGGGCGAAGGCGGTTTCGCCGGCGCGGGGCAGGCCGCCGGATGGCCCGACGGCGGCTACTGGACCGGCGAAGCCTACGAAAACGCCAAAACCGCCTCTCAGGTCTATCTCTATCTCGGCTTTGAACTCTGGCAATTCCTGCCCCAGTCGGGATGCCTGCACGCCGTCTGCATCTCCGCCCCCTACGGCAGCATGCGAAAGGCTTTCCGGTAGGGAGCGTTATCACTAGCCGTAGTTCGTTGGGGGGAGAGGGAACCCCTCTGCTGGCGCGAGAGGGGTTGCCCTCTCCCCCCAAGCCCCCCACTCCCTCCCCAGCGCGCTTTTTTATGGAGGATGCAACAGCGCGGGAACGCCGAAGCTTTCCCGCGTTCACCGTCTCCCGGCAGCGCAGAAAAAAACGGGATGGCTGTCTCCTGCTCAGCCCCTTTTCTTTATGGCTCGTAAAGCAACGCGAAAACGCCGGAAAACTCCGGCGTTTTTCGTTTTCGACAATATTTCTTTTTCCCTGCTGTGCGGTCGCGGTAACAAACGATCAGTAAACGTCCCGATGCCTCGCTCGCCCATTTCCCAAAACGCCCCTGCCGGGGGACGGCGAAAAAAGGAAAGCGGCGGCATCGCCGCAGCGCCGCATCTTCCTTATTAGAGCAATTTCAGTTTGAAATGCGTTGCATTTCAAACCATACGGCCTGTCGTTTCGCGGAAAAAACGCGGTTTTTCCGCTCACTTTGGGCCGGGCGGCGCTGTCCGCCGCCTCGCGTTTCACCTTTTTCAAAGGTGAAACGCTCTGAAGCGCGCTGGGGAAGGGAGGGGTTCCCCTCCCCCAACAAACAAACCGCCCCATTCCCCGCCCCCTCTCATTCCGCGCAGGGCATGCTGAAGGCGTCGCAGCGGGCGGAGGCGTGAACGCGCCAGCGCTGGAGGTCGTTGATTTCGGCGCTGTAGCGGGTGCGTGCGCCGTGGCCTTCCACGGCGATGGGCGCGCCGCGACGGGCCCAGGCGCGCACGGTCTTGCGGCCGACGCCGAAGGTTTCGCAGATTTCGTCAAGGGTTCGCAGAATGCGCGGCGCGCAGGCCGTCGGCTGAAACATGAGGGATGCTCCTTTGTGTTTGCTGTCGTGGGAAGGGGCCGGGCGACGCTGTGCCGCCACCTCGCGTTTCACCTTCTTCAACGGGGAAACGCTTCAGGGCCTGTCAACACAAATCCACAATACATTTCAAATAAATAGACATTTCCGGCTACCCATAACCATTGAAAGATGCCTGCACATGGCCTTATCCCCTCTGAAAAATCGCGCTGGGGGGAAGGATGGGGGGCCTGGGGGAAAGGCCGGGCCTTTTCATAGCGAAGCGAGAAAAGGCGTTCTTGCAGTTCCCTTGTGCGCCAGCCGGGGGGGTCCTTCCCCCCAGAAGAACAATGTAGCGTTAACAGCCCCTAATTTCCGGCATGGGGCCAGAGGACGCCGAGCGCGTGATCCCGGTCAAAGGCCGTGGGGCCGCCGGGATAGCCCGGGGGCATGACGAGAATGCCGCGGGCGCGGAGCGTTTCGGGAGAGGGACGCGCCCGCCCGGAAGAGGGCTGACAGCGGGCGCAGGGCACAAAAAAGTGATGCCAGCGACCGGCGGTTTCGCGCTGCCAGCACCAGAAACCGCGCTGCCCGGCACAGACGGGACACTGAGCCCGGGGAGCGGCCTGCCTGCGGGCGGCGACGCGACTCCGCCAGTCTTCGCGGGCGGCATGAAACTCCCGGTAGAGATTGGCGGGCAGACGTTCGGCCAGTTCAAGCCGCTGCTCGAAAAGAGGAAGCACGGCATCGGGATAGGAGGCGACGCGATCCCAGAGGGCCTGCGTCACGGCGGGCCCGGGCGCGGGCTTGCCGAACAGGGCATGCACGACGCCGAGCGTGGCGACAAAAAGTTCCCTATCCATGACAGGCCTCCCGGAGCAGCGCGTTCATGCGGGCGCGATAGGCCTTCTGGCGGGTCTCGGCGGTCTTCCAGTCCTCGCCGGAAGCCGGAGGCGCGTCTTCCCACATGCGCCGCCGGAGGAAATTTGCCAGCTTGGGAATATAGCGGCCGTCCTCCTTGCGCCAGAGCGAGGAGTCTCGCCAGAGAGCAAGCCCCTGAAGCAGACGGGGCAGCCCGGGCCGCGCATTGCCGCGCCCGAGACGCCGCCAGATGTCGAGCGCCTCGGCGCGGGGGGCCACATGGGCGGCGGGATAAGCCGCCACAAGCTGCTGAAAGCCCATGTCCCCCTCTTCCGCCGGAGGCGGCACGCTCTCCCGGGCCGCGTCCACACGCGGCAATGGTGCGGCATCCGCCGCGGGGATCGGAGAGGACGAGGGGGGAGGGGGGGAGAAAGATATACTCTTCTCTGTATCTTCCTCTGGGGCGTGACACGGCGTGACCGTGCGTGACACTGCGTGACATTCCTCATATTCCGCCGGAATCACGGGAAAAGTTTCTTCCGCCGCATCCGCGCCGGAGTCCGCCGTACAATCCGGGGACACCGCCTGCGCGGGCGGCAGGGCCAGCCGCTGCCGCCGGCGACGCTGCCGTTCGGCCGCGTCCTCGTCCTCGCGGCGGGGCTGCCGTCTCTCCCAGGCCGTCAGACGCCCGCCGCTGACAAGCCCCTTGCGGACAAAGGCCTGCATCACAGCGGCACAGACGCCGTCCTCCACGCCGAGCAGCGCATCAAGACTTTCACAGTCAAAGGCGGCAATGGAGCCGCGTTCCTCGGCCTGCGAGGCAAATTCAAGCAACGCGCACCAGACCGCCAGCACGACGGCCCGACTCTGTCCGCAGTAGCGGGACACGACGAGCCATTTACGATCATCCACGGTGCCGTGATACCAGCGAAACCATTTCATGGAGAGCACCTCCGGAAAAATTCCGCCCGCAAGGCGGGCATCCACAAAAACGCTTATTACCAAATGGTATCGAAACTTTCAAGAGCGACACCCGGCTGAGACTGGAATAATTATCGGAAAAACGAAACAAACATATAGATACTCTGACATAAAAAAGAAAAACTTTTTTCTTCCCAAACCAAAAACAGCGTGCTTTACACAGATCTGCGAAAAATTTTTTTCCATAAAAATAGAAAAATCTATAAAAACACCAAAAACAGCACCAAAAATATTGCCGAAACCGACAGCCTGATATATTACCGTTTGGTACGATTATTCAACCATGCGGACACGCCGCGAGGGAAGCACCCCGCGGAACCGGCGAGGGACGAACCTTGCGGCGCGCCGCACAGGGAGGCCCATGTTCCATTTCAGTAATGATGAGCGAGTCTGCGGCACCTGCGTCCATTACGGGCAGGCTCTCGCCGTGACCGTCATCCTGCCCGACGGCAGCCCGGGGGGCGGCGGTCCGCGTCTGCGCGCGCCCTGCCTCTGTCATGCCGTGGAGCCGGACGCCGGTTTCGGCGCGGTGGTGCTGCTCAGTCCCGAAAGTCACTGCCGCTGTCATGCCGACGCATGGCAACCGGCGGAGGATATGGACGAACCGTCCGACGACGACTACGGCGTGCGTCCCGGCGTGGATTTTCCCTGGACGCTGCGCCGCTGAACGCGGCAGGGGGCTTTCCCTTGCCCGTTCGGACGGCTATAGTGATGCCCGCGGCGGCAACACAGCACGGCACAGGCCGAAGCGAGCGGAAAAACCGCGCTTTTTTCCGCGAAACGACAGGCCTGTTCTAAAAAAACAGACATTACTGACCACACATAACTATAAAAAATGCCTGCCACATTGCCTGTGCCCCTCTGAAAAAGCGCGTTGGGGGAAGGATGGGGGGCCCGGGGGGAAGGAAACGCCCCTTGCGCGCCAGCCGCGACCGAAGGCGGCCGCAGGCCGTGCCCGTTGCGACGAAGGAAACTACGGGCATCGACAGCAGAGATAAGGGGGTTTCCTTCCCCCCGGAAGAATCTTTTAGAACTCTCAAAACGCGCCGCAAGGGAGGTCGCCATGAACGCACGCGCGAACGCGCTTGTTGATGCCGCCGGAACGGACGAGGAACGCCGCGCCCTGCGGCAGCACAGTCTGGCGCTGGCCGATGCGCTGGCGCGGGACGAAGGCCCGGAGGCCGGGCTGGACTTTCTGCGCACGCTCTTTGCGCGCGGGCTGTTCAACAGGCCGCCCATTTCCGGGGAAGCCTATACGGCCTGGCGGCGGCTGGCCGCGGCCGGGCCTTTGCCGCCGGTACCGGCCGAAGGCCCGCGTATTTCCGTGCTCATGCCGGTCTATAACCCCCGGCCGGAACACCTGCGCGCCGCGCTGGATTCGGTGCTGGCCCAGACCTGGCGGGACTGGGAGCTGTGCATTGCCGACGACGCCTCCACCCGTGAGGACACGCGCCCCCTGCTTGAGGACTATGCCCGGCGCGATCCGCGCCTGCGTCTGGTCTTTCGCCCGGAAAACGGGCACATCAGCGCGGCCTGCAACAGCGCGCTGGAGCTTGCCGCGGGGCAGTGGTGCGCCCTGCTTGATCAGGACGATCTGCTGCCGCCCGAAGCGCTGGCCGTGGTCGCGGCCGCCGTCAACGCCCATCCCGGAGCGGAGGCCTTCTTTTCCGACGAAGATCAGTTCACGGAGGATGCGGACGGCCGCCGCACGCACCTCAACCCGCTGTTCAAGCCCGGTCTTGACCCCGATTTGCTGCTCTGCTGCAACTGCGTCAATCATCTGGGCGTGTACCGCACGACCACCCTGCGCGCTCTGAACGGCTTTATCCCCGGACTCGAAGGGGCGCAGGATTATGATCTTGTCCTGCGCCTGCTGGCCCGTTACGGCGAACAGGCCTTTGTCCACATTCCCCGCATTCTCTATCACTGGCGTCGTCACGAAGACAGCACGGCCGCCGGCTGGGCCGCCAAGCCCTATGCCCGGGAGGCGGCGCAGCGCGCCCGCGCCTCCTTTGCCGCCGCAACGGATCTGCATGCGGCCCTGCCCGTCCCCGAGGATTCCACCCATGCCCGCCCCTGTTTTCCGCCTCCCCGGCGCGCCCCCCTGCTGACCGTTGCCCTGCTGGCCGACGCCGCCCCCGTGCCCGCCCTGGCGGCGCGCTGGCTCCAGTGGCTGGAACAGTGCGGTATGGAACACGAAACGCTGATCATCGGCCCCGCGGCCGTGCAGGAAAGTCTGCGGCCGCTGGCGGAACATCTGCACGCCCGGCTGGCCGTCGGGCACGGCGCGGACGCCGTCATGCTGGCCGACAAGGCCCTGCGTATTGCCCGGGGCGGCATTCTCTGCTTCCAGCGTCTCAACGATGCGCCGCTGACGCCGGGCTGGGCGGCGCAGGCCTGCGGCGCGCTCCTGCGGCCCGGCATTGCCGCCGTAGGCTCCCGCTCCCTGTCGCCGCGCGGCTTTTTCCAGCATGCGGGCTATGCCGTGGGACATCAGCGCACACCCGACGGCGAAGTTCCCGTCCTCTGCCCCGCTTATCAGGGCCTGCACCAGCGTTCCGGCGGCTACTTCAACTGGATCAACCTTCCCCATGCCGTGCCCGCCGTCCGTCTCGACGGCCTCTGCTGCCGCCGCGATCTGCTGGAAGACTGCGACGGTCTTGATGCGCATGCCGGGCTCTGGGCCGACGCCGATTTCTGCTTCTCCGTCTGGAGCCGTCGCGGCCTGCGCTCTCTTGTCCTGCCGCTGGACGTTCTTTCCGCCGGACCGGCCGCGCCCGTTGCCGCCTCCCCCGCCCTGCGCGAACGCTGGGGCGAGCTGCTGGCCGCGCCGCCCTTCCAGAATCCCGCCCTCTCATGGACGCCCGGCGGCTGGCGTCTTCGTGTCCGGGCTCAGGACGCATTACGGCTTTCCTGAGAGGGAAGAAAGCCCTTTGCTCCGCTGTCGATGCCCGTAAGGCTCCCGCGTCGCCTGACGGGCACGGCCCGCGGCCGCCCGCCGGGTCGCTGCGCGCCTCAAACCATACGACCTGTCGTTTCGCGGAAAAAACGCGGTTTTTCCGCTCACTTCGGGCCGGGCGGCGCTGTGCCGCCCCGCGTTTCCCCTTTTTCAAAGCTGAAACGCTCCGGAGCATTTTCAGTTTCCCGCAAGCGCCGTCCCCGGCAGAAAGAATGCTCCGTCGTCGTGCGGGAACGGGCCCCGGGCGTCATATCTCGCGAACCCGCCGTCATCTTTGCGCAACTCATACCGGACGAGGCACGGAAGCGCCCGATTCCGGCGCACGCCGCCATTGACCCGGCCCGACTCCGCGACTACAGTAAAAGGAAAGTACCTTTTTCTTCTCACCGCGCCCCGCAAGGAGTTCTCTGTGTCTCTGCCCGATATCCGCATTATCAGGACCTACGGTTACGCCTACGAAAAAACGCGCCTGACGGACAAACTGGCAGATTGTACTCAGAAAGTTAACAGAGGGCTTGCTCAAAAAAGAAAGCCCCAT
>CAMBWG010000081.1 GCA_945871415.1 uncultured Desulfovibrio sp. | reverse complement strand
AAACGCGAGGCGGCGGCACGGCGCCGCCCGGCCCGAAGTGAGCGGAAAAACCGCGTTTTTCCGCGAAACGACAGGCCGTATGGTTTGAAATGCGAAGCATTTCAAACTGAAAATGCTCTATTGTTACGAAAAATCCGCCTGCGGGCCTCCCCGCGACCCCGCCGAATTTTTTCCAAAGTTCAGGAACAAGATAAAAAACGCTTGACTTTTTATTAGGAATCATTACTATCAACTTCAGCGATAAGAACTTTAACCGGCATCACGCCAAAGGATGAATCATGAAATCTCTGAAAGGTACGCAGACCGAAAAGAATATCCTCACCGCCTTTGCCGGTGAATCCCAGGCCCGCAACCGCTACGACTTCTTTGCCGGGGCCGCCAAGAAGGACGGCTTTGTTCTGGTGAGCGACATCTTCACCGAAACGGCTCTGCAGGAAAAAGAACACGCGAAGCGCCTGTTCAAGTTCCTCGAAGGCGGCGAAGTGGAAATTGCCGCCGCCTTCCCCGCCGGTGTCATTGCCGACAGCCACACCAACCTGATCGCTTCCGCCGCCGGCGAAAATCACGAACATACGGAAATGTACCCCGCCTTTGCGGCTACGGCCGAAAAGGAAGGCTTTGCCGAAATCGCCGCCGTCATGCGCAATATCGCCATTGCCGAAGCTTACCATGAACGCCGCTTCCTGGCGCTGGCCAAGGACATCAAGGAAGGCCGGATGTTCCTGCGCGAAAAGCCCGTCATCTGGCGCTGCCGTAACTGCGGCTGTCTGGTGGAAGGCACCCACGCCCCCGATCTCTGCCCCGCCTGCGCCCATCCCAAGGCGCACTTTGAAGAACTGAACTACAGCTTCTAGAGCGTGTTACCTTTGAAAAAGGTATAAACTGAAAAAAGCTCCAGTCGCAGCTGTTTCCGTCGGGAAGAGGGAGAGGGAACCGGTTTCCGGGGGATGTGCCGCAGGCCCCGCCCCCCCCGGGCCTGCGGCGGAAGAATCCACCGCTGACGCCCTCCCTCTCCCGACATCCATACCGCACGGCATCCTGTATGCAGCAGAGCCCCGGGCCCTTTGCCCGGGGCTCTTTGTCGTAGGGGGTAGGCTTTTCACGCATTCGCCGTTACATTGCTCCCGACGGACGTTCGCTGCGCCCCCGGTCGGCAGGCCGCGCCCATGCGTACGGCGTTCCGGTGCGGCAATACTTCCGCCAGAGCATTTTCAGTTTGAAACGCTGTGCGCTTCAAACCATACGGCCTGTCGTTTCGCGGCAAAACGCGCTTTTTCACTCACTTTTGGCCGGACGACGTAAAAAAATCATCTTTAACTCTCTCTGGTGCCTATGATTGCATATCTTGAAGGGCGGCTTGCGGAAACATGGGACGACGCCTGCCTGCTGGTGACGGAAAGCGGCGTGGGGTATGAAGTCGGGCTGCCGACGCATACCTGCGCGGCGCTGCCCGAGCGGGGCGGGCACGCCGCCTTTTACATCTGCCACGTTATTCGGGAAGATGCGCAGGAGCTGTACGGCTTTGCGACCTTCGAGGAGCGGCAGACCTTTCGAACGCTGCTGTCCATCTCCAAAGTAGGAGCGCGCACCGCGTTGTCCATTCTGTCTCTGTACCGCCCTGACGAACTGCGGCGCGTGGCGGCGGACGAAGATATCACGGCCCTGACACGCGTGCCGGGCATCGGCAAAAAAACGGCGCAGCATATCCTGCTGGAACTGAAATACAAGCTCAAGGCCGCAGGCCTGCCCGCATCTTCGGCTGCGGCAACGCGTCCGTCGGCGGTTTTCCGCGACGCCGTGGACGGGCTGCTCAACCTTGGTTATCCCGAAGAGGAATGTGCGGCGCTGGTACGCGAGCTGTTGCAGGAAAGCCCGGCTCTTGATGTCAGCGAGGTATTGCGCGCAGCGCTCAAAACGCTGGGTAAAGGGAGGATGTAATGCCGGATTTCCCGACTGCGGAAGAGATGTTTCCGCCCCGGGCCGATGCCGATGCCTGCGCCGCCGGGGACGACAGTGTCCGCCCGCGGCGTCTCGACGATTTTATCGGGCAGGACGAGCTGCGCGCCAACCTGCGCGTCTACCTTGACGCGGCCAAAGAACGCGGCAAGGCGCTGGATCATACCCTGTTCTACGGCAATCCCGGCCTGGGCAAGACTACCCTTGCCCAAATTATGGCGGCCGAGCTGGGCGTCAATCTGGTCTGCACCTCGGGGCCCGTTCTGGAACGCAGCGGCGATCTGGCGGCCATTCTGACCAACCTCTCGCGCCATGATCTCCTGTTCGTCGATGAAATTCACCGCATGCCCATTGTGGTGGAAGAAGTCCTCTATCCCGCCATGGAAGACTTCAAGCTCGATCTTGTCATCGGGCAGGGCCCGGCCGCACGGACAGTTAAAATAGATATCGAACCCTTTACGCTGGTGGGGGCCACCACGCGCATGGGGCTCATTTCCTCCCCGCTGCGCGATCGCTTCGGCATTGTCGCCCGGCTGGAGTATTATGAGCCGGAAGATCTGGCCCGTATCGTCGAGCGAACGGCCCGCATTCTCGGTGTGTCCATCAGCCCTGCCGGAGCGCTGGAAATCGGCCGCCGTTCCCGCGGGACGCCGCGCATTGCCAACCGCCTTCTGCGCCGTGTCCGGGACTTTGCCCTTGTGCACGGCAACGGCGAGATTTGCGAAGAACAGGCGGCGGCGGCCCTGCAGCGCATGGACGTGGACACCTCCGGTCTGGATCTCATGGATCGGAAGATTCTCAGCGTGCTGATCGAGCACTACGACGGCGGCCCCGTAGGTGTGCGCACTCTGGCCGTAGCCTGCGGCGAAGAGGTCCGCACTCTGGAAGATATTTACGAACCCTATCTGATTCAGTGCGGCTTTCTCAAGCGGACGCCGCGCGGGCGCATGGCCACCGCCAAGGCCTACAAGCATCTTGGTCTAACCCTGCGTTAGGGCGTGTTTACACTAAATACTTCTGGGGAGAAGGCCCCCCCTTGGCCAGCGCGCAAGGGGTGTTTCCTTCCCCCCAGGCCCCCCATCCTTCCCCCAACGCGCTTTTTCAAAGGGGTGCAGGAGCATACGGCAAACCTCCTTCAAAGGTCATTCGTAGCCGACATACTCTATTTTCTTAAATAAATTGTAAATATTATCAAAATACCCTGATTGTCCGCGCCCCGCCACAGAAAATCTTCCGATAAAAACAGCCCCCTGCGCATCGTGCGCGGGGGGCTGTTTGTTACTGCCCGACGAAAGAATCGTCAAAAATGTTATGCAAAGGCCTTGCGGGCCTTTGCGAAGCCTTCGGCGGCATTGCGGATGACGCATTCATCCACGCAGAAGGCCAGACGGAAATAGCCGGGGCAGCCGAAGCCGGAACCGGGAACGGCCAGCACGCGCTCCTTGAGCAGTTCGTTGACAAAGCGCACATCGTCGCCGCCGGGAGCCTTGGGGAAGAAGTAAAACGCCCCGCGCGGCATCAGGTAGTCGTAGCCGCCCGCGTCCAGCACCTCGGCCATAGCCTTGCGCCGGGCCGCATAGACGCCGAGATCAACCTGACTGCCCAGAGCGGCAACCATGATATGCTGCCCGATAACCGGAGGATTGACGAAGCCCAGAATACGGTTCGTCAGCGTCAGGGCGGCCATAAGCTCTTCCTTTTCCGCCAGCATGGGCGAAACGACCACATAGCCGACGCGTTCGCCCGGCAGCGACATATTTTTGGAGAAGGAACTTACGACCACACCGTAGGGATAGATGCCCAGAACCGAAGGCACTTCCGCGCCGTCATAAGCCAGAAAACGATAAGGTTCGTCGGCAACCAGCCAGATGGGCCTGCCGAACTCGCGACTCTTGCGTTCCAGCAGGGCGGCGAGGGCTTCGACGGTTTCGCGGCTGTAGATGACCCCGGTGGGATTGTGGGGCGAGTTGTACAGGACCACGCGGGTTTTTGCGCTGATGGCGCTTTCCAGCGCCGCCAGATCCGGCTCGAAGGTATCGGGATGGCTCATGATGGCCCGGAACGTGCCGCCATGATTGGCAACGTAAAAGCCGTATTCCACAAAATACGGCGCAAAGGTCAGTACCTCTTCCCCGGGATTGAGCACAGCCCGCAGGAAGGCGTTGAAGCCGCCCGCAGCCCCGCAGGAAAGCAGCACTTCACCCGCGCCGATGTTCACGCCCTGTTCCCTGCTCAAATGCGCCGCCAGCTTTTCCCGCGCCCACGGAAAGCCGCTGTTGGGCATATAACCGAAAGCAAAGGGCTCGCCGGCATGCTCCGCAAAAGCGCGCAGCCCTTCGCCGACAGCCGGAGGTGCCGGAAGATCGGGATTGCCGATGCTGAAATCATAGACCTTGTCTGCGCCGTAACGGGCCTTAAGCTGCCCTCCGGCTTCAAACATGCGCCGAATCCATGACGCGTTTTGCAAATACCCGGCAACGCTGTCGGCAAGAATGGACATAATAACTCTGACTCCTTCTGCATGTTGGCAGACATGCCGCGTCCCGCGGCCCATGCCGGAAAGGACGCCCGTGCGCAGCGCACGGCATCGGCAACGTCCGCTTTTTCCGCAACGGGAACACGCGACCGCCGCCCACGGGTGTTGTCTTACCTGTGACTCTCGTCTATAGCTTGGGAAGGATACAAATTGCAAATAGCTTCGGAGGCTCTCCATGCAGTATCGTTCGTCGTTCCCGACCTGTCGGCACGCGCTCCTTTTTCTGTCTCTGTGCGTCACTGGCGCCACGCTGACTGGCGGCTGCTCCCTGCCCGGCTCCGGGAGCGACGCTGCTACTGCCGACAGCGAGCAGAACAGCATGAGCATTGAAGTCAAATACAGCGACAACCTGCACCGCTGCTCCCGGGTATCCCCCGAAATCGATGTGCAGAACATTCCCGAGGGCACGGATACGTTTATGGTCCGGCTCATCGAGGTCAACGCGCAGGAACGCTTCTGCGGCGGCGGCAGCTGGCGCAACGACGGCTCGGGCATCATACCGGAAGGCGCGCTGACCCAGCATTACCAGGGCCCCTGCCCGCAGGCGGGCCAGAGCAGCACCTATCAATATGTAGTGTCGGCCATGAAGAACGGCAGTCCTCAACCTCTCATGGTGCGCGTTTTCCCTGTGACTCCCGAAATCCGCTGACACCCCGCACAGAAGGCAGCAGGGGGCAGCGGAGGCGTCTTCACACGACGTCCCGCCGCCCCCTGTTTTTTTAGAGCATTTTCAGTTTGAAATGCGACGCATTTCAAACAGCTCTACGTCTCAAGCGCGTTACGCTCCCCCGGCCTCCCAAAAGCCGCAAGCTGTCCGCAACAGCGGGGACAGGCGCTTTCTTTTTTACCGTCTCAGCCATCTTCCCCCGTATTTTCCGGTATCTTCCCCGACGCACCAGCACAAGGCCCGTCATCCTCGTGACACGCCGCAGGCCCGACAACGTTCCGCCGTCGTCCCCCAAACTCCCACTGACGCCTGACGCCGGAGAAACGACATACGCAGATGTCAAAAAGTCGGCAATCCTTTTTTAGCTCCAATATAACATATTGACATTATAAATAAAACAAACTTTGGCAAGCTGATTGCAATATCAAGAGCATTCAAAAGGATTTGTCCCGCATATGCGGGTTGTATGGAGGTTGGTCATGCTGTTTTTACTCGGTGGCGACAAGAAGACCCGCAAGCAGGATAAGCAAGGCAAGCTGTCGGATATCAGCGCTCAGGCGCGCGAAATTTTTCTGGCCGGTCGTTTTCCCGTCGTGACGACATCCCACATGGAAGATCGTAAGATTGCCAAGGTTCTCGGTCTGGTGGCCTGCCGCGGCTTCGACTCCGACGAGGCCTTTTTCGGCATGGCCGGACGTGCCATGAGCAAAGGCGCCCAGGCCATTGTAGGCTATCAGGAAAACGTGGCCTTCCATCCTGACGGCAGCAAATATTTCTCCTGCTACGGCACGGCCGTCATGTTTGAATATGATCCCAACGACCCCGACGCCATGCCGCTCATGCTCCAGCAGCGCGTGGGCCGCCTGCCGCAGAAAGACGTCGTCCCCTATATGTAACCCAACTTCCGCCGGGATTGTCCCGGCTGATTCCTGACGGTGAGAGCCCCCTTCATATGAAGGGGGCTCTCTTTATTGGCGGACCTTCCAACGCCGAGGCATCGCAAAAAGCGACCTTGAGTGCTCAGAGCATTTTCAGTTTGAAATACTTCGCATTTCAAACCATACGGCCTGTCGTTTCGCGGAAAAAACACGGTTTTTCCGCTCGCTTCTGGCCGGGCGACGCTGTGCCGCCGCCTCGCGCTTCACCTTTTTCAAAGGTGAAACGCTCTAAAATCTGTCAACGCAATTTTATAAGGCCATTTCAAATAAACAGAGAATATCTGCCCTGCCTGCTCCCGGATGAAGCTTTGCCTCCTCCATGATTTCTGAAAAAGCGCGCCGGAGAAGGAATGGGGGCTGAAGAAGGATTACCGGAACGCCTTGCCTTCGGAGAGGCCGGGACCTCTCGCCCAGGCGGAAGGATTTCCCTTACTCCGGAACAAATCGTACATGGAGTTAGTCTCCCGCTCGATCGCGGCACAGGGCGCAGCCCATGGCCGCAAGGTTGAACAGGCCGAACAGCAGCAAATCCCTGTGCAGCGCCGTCATGAAACCGTCCAGCGTTTCCCGGCTGACAGGCTGATGCCCCAGCACCAGCGCCAGCGTCACGGTGATGATGACCATATTGCTCAGCTGGCCCCCGGTACGTACCGCGCCGATAAGGCCGGAAGCCCTGCCGACGGCGGCATCCCCGGCCTGTTCCAAAATGATGGCCGTATTGGGCAGCACAAAGACGGCAACGCCCGCCCCGACCAGCGCCTGCGCCAGCGCCAGCAGCCAGAGGGGCGTTTCAAGCGTCAGAAAGGCCGTTATCAGCAGGCCCATGCCGCAGAGAAGAATGCCCGCCGCCGCAATGCGCCCCAGCGGCCAGCGACGGCACAGACGGGCCGTCAGGGGCGTTGCCGCCGCCTGCACCAGCGATTGCAGAGCAAGAAACAGTCCGGCTTCCCGCGCTGAAAAGCCGCGTCCGGTCTGAAGATAGATACTGACGAAAAACAGCAGACCAAAGAACGAGGCATAGTTGATGAAGGCCGCCAGCAGCGACAGAGAAATCACGCGACAGCGACGCAGCATCTTCAGATCCAGCATGGGCATGGCCGTATGCAGTTCCTTGAGACAGAACAGTCCCAGAAGCGCCAGAAAGCCCGCCAGCAGAAGCGTACCCCACACGGGCGCATCTCCGATATGCGACGCGCCGAATGTCAGACACGTCATGGCCAGCGCATAGAGAACGCAGCCGCTCCAGTCAAAGGGCGTCCCTTCGGCGGTGCGCCATTCCAGCCGGACGCGCAGCAGCATGACGCACAGGGCAAGCGCTCCGGCAATGGCATTACCCCAGAAGAGCCAGCGCCAGCCGAACCAGTCCGCCACAAAGCCCGCAACCGGCGGCCCGCAGGCAATGCCCGAATAGACGGCGGAACTGCTGAGGCCGATGTAGGACGCCCGCATGGACGGCGGCGCGGCCGAGGCCAGCAACGCAAGGCTGGAGGCACTGTACAGCGCGCCTCCGAGTCCCTGCACAAGGCGCAGAAAAAGAAAGAGCGTCATATTTTCCACAAAACCCAGCAATGCGCCGGACAGGGAAAAGACGGCCAGACCCACAAGAAAGATGCGCCGACGTCCCCAGATGTCGCCCCAAAGCCCGCCTGCAAGCTGAAAGATCGCCAGCCCGAGCGCGTAAAAGGCGCCGATGAGCCCCAGTTCGCGCGCGCTGGCGTCGAGCGAGAGACTGATGGCGGGCAATACGGCATTAACCCCGGCCATCATGAACGGCATGAAAAACTGGGCCGCGCATACGGCAAACAGCAGCCAGCGATGTTCCCGGCAGACACTCATGGACATTTCCGTTTCGCGGGCAATGCCGAAGCAGCCTTTTCCGCGAGCCTGTTATATAACGCATTTTCAGTTTGAAACGTGTTGCGTTTCAAGCCATACAACCTGTCGTTTCGCGGAAAAAAAGCCGGTTTTACGCGCAATTTTGGCCGCGCGGTGCCCCCGCCGCGCGTTTAACCTATTTAAAATCGAAAACACTCGAAAAAAAACGGCT
>CAMBWG010000080.1 GCA_945871415.1 uncultured Desulfovibrio sp. | reverse complement strand
TTTTTTGAGCAAGCCCTCTGTTAACTTTCTGAGTACAATCTGCCGGAAACCCCTCTCGCGCGGGCAGAGGGGTTTCCCTTCCCCCCGATATTCTAGGAATCCTTCAGCGCGTGCAGGGCTTTTTGGGCTTCTTCGTGTCCCTGCGCGGCGGCTTTTTTGTACCACTGGCAGGCTTTTTTGTCGTTCTGCTTTATGCCCTCGCCGTAGCGGTACATGTCGCCGAGGGTCTTCTGCGCGTCGGCATGGTTCTGGCCGGCGGCCGCTTCATACCACCCGCGGGCCGTGCGGAACTTCTGCGGCACGCCCCAGCCGTTGTGATACATGACGCCAAGGCGGTACTGCGCGGTCGCATCATCCCCGGCGGCGGCCTTCTCATACCACTGGCGGGCCATGTTGTAGTCCTGCGGCACGCCCCGCCCCTCGTAGTACATGTCGCCGAGAATTCTCGGCGCGTCGGAATATCCCCGCTCGGCGGCTTTTTCGTACCAGTACCGGGCCTTGTCGTAGTCCTGCGGCACGCCTTCGCCTTTGCAGTACATGTCGGCCAGATTATACTGCGCGGTGTATTCGCCCTGTTCGGCGGCTTTTTCATACCAGCGGGCGGCCTCGGCGTAGTCCTGCGGCAGGCCTTCGCCGTAGTAGCAGAGGATGCCGAGGCTGAACTGCGCAAGGATCTGTCCCTGTGCGGCGGCTTTTTTGTACCAGAAGGCGGCCTCGGCGTAGTCCTGCGGCGCGCCCTTGCCCGCCTGATACAGAGAGCCGAGACTGAACTCGGCGTCGGCATTCCCCCGCGCGGCGGCTTTTTCGTACCATTGCCGGGCCATGTCGTAGTCCTGCGGCACGCTTCTGCCGTAGTAGTACGCTTCGCCGAGCTTATACTGCGCGATGTCATCGCCCTGCGCGGCGGCCTTTTCATACCAGTGGCGGGCCGTGTCATAGTCCCACGGCATGGGGTTGCCCCATTCGTACAGAGCGGCCAGATTGCACTGGGCCTCGGCGACGCCCTGTTCCGCGAGCTGCCGCAGCATGTCGTTGACGCTATGCCGCGCCTCGCAGTCTTTTTGCGCGGCGGGATTGTCATACCAGCGGGAAGCCTTCGTATAGCTTTCCGGCATGCCTCTGCCGCAGTAGTGCATGATGCCGAGACTGAAGTGCGCGTGCGCATTCCCCAGCGCGGCGGCTTTTTCGTACCACTGCCGGGCCCTGTCGTAATCCCGCGGCACGCCTCTGGCGTACTGATACATGACGCCGAGCCTGTAGTGCGCAAGGGCATGCCCCAGCGCGGCCGCGTCTTCATACCATTGGCGGGCTTTGTCGTAGTCCTGCGGCACGCCTTCGCCGTCGTCGTACATGACGCCGAGCTCATACCGGGCTTCGGCATCGTTCAGCGCGGCCGCTTTTTCGTACCACCGGCGGGCGGTATCGCCGTCCAGCGGCACGCCTGTGCCCCGTCTGTACAGGCCGGCCAGACAGCGCTGCGCCGCGACGACATCCTGTTCCGCGAACCGGCGCAGAAGGCGCATACTTTCTTCATGGCCCTGCGCGGCGGCCTGTGCGTACTCCCGGCAGGCCCCGGCGTCATTCTGCGGCACGCCTTCGCCGAGGCGGTACTTTTCGCCGCGCTGATACAGGTTCCGCACGTCCATGTCGTCGAGCTTTTTTTGCGCGGCCCCAAAGCCCTGTGCGGCGGCTTTCCCGTACCACCGGCGGGCCTTGTCGTAGTCCTGCGGCACGCCTTTGCCGCAGTGGTACATGACGCCGAGACTGTATTGCGCCCCGGCATGCCCCAGCGCGGCGGCTTTTTCGTACCATTCCCGGGCCTTGTCGTAGTCCCGCAGCACGTTTTTGCCGAAGTAGTACTTATCTCCGAGCCGGTAGCAGTCCTGCGCGTCGTCGCTGTGTGATTCGGCCATGTGGGGAAAGCTCCTTTTTGCATTCGTGACAGCGGGCATGGCCCTGAAAATATCAGGGGGCGGTCTGTCAGAGTTCAGGCTCGAAAGATTGTTTTCCCGGTGTCGCAGATAATGAGCGGGTTTTGGGGAAGATGGGGGAGTTTGAGGGGGAAGAAACACCTTTTTGCCGCGAGCAGCGACCCGACGGGCGGCCGCAGGCCGTGTCCGTCAGGCGACGCAGGAGCCTTACGGACATCGACAGCAGAGCAAAGGGGTTTCTTCCCCCTCAAATAACGGCCTCTCCTAATCAATACCGAAAAATCTCCGGGCGTTGTCGCCGCAAATGCGCCAGAGGCGTTCGGGGTCGGCGTTGCGGGCTTCGGCCATATGGCGGACGGTAAAGACGGTGTAGGCGGATTCGTTGCGCGTGCCGCGCCAGGGCACGGGCGAGAGATAGGGGGCGTCGGTTTCGAGGAGCAGGCGGTCGTCGGGAATGAGGGCGACGGCCTCGCGCAGGGCGCTGTTGGCTGGATAGCTGACGGGCCCGGGGACGGAGATATGCCAGCCGTTGTTCAGGATGCGGCGCGCCAGATCCGGGCCGCCGCCGAAGCAGTGCCAGAGGAGCGGGTAGCCCTGAAAGTTGCGGGATTCCAGCGTCATGAGACATTCGCTTTCGGCGTCGCGGCAGTGAATGACCACGGGCAGGGCAAGCTCGCGGGCAAGGTCGAGCTGGGCGGCAAAAGTTTGATACTGAATTTCCCGGGGGCAGTCGTCCCAGTGAAAGTCGAGGCCGATTTCTCCGATGGCTCGGAGGCGGGGTTCGGCGGCATGGGCGGCGCGGATGGCGTCGAGGGCTTCGGGCGTGCAGCGCTGCCCGTCGCAGGGATGAATGCCGAGAACGAAGAACACGCCGGGATGGGCGTCGAAAAGGCGGCGGCGTTCGAGAAAGACCTGCGGATCAAGAAAAATATTGCCGATGTGGGAAACGCCAGCGGCGGCGGCGCGCTCGATGACGGCGTCGCGGTCGGCGTCGAATTCCTCGCCGTCAAGGTGGGCGTGGCTGTCCACGCCGCCGGGAGGCAGGGGGCAGGAAAGCGGGTCGATGCGCGGCGTTTTCTTTTTGGACATGATGCGGACTCCTGAAAGCGCGGGGAAGCGGGAAGGGGAATGACCGGCGATGCGGGAGAGATTCTTTCGCGGACGGCGACACAGTGCCGCCCGGCCCAAAGTGAGCGGAAAAACCGCGCTTTTTCCGCGAAACGACAGGCTGTATGGTTTGAAATACGAAGCATTTCAAACTGAAATTGCTCTAGCAGAGGCCGGAGCCCAAGGCAAGGGGCGCGGTACTTGACATTCTCGCGTCTGTGGGGTAGGGGAGTCCGTTCAAAGCTTCATTCGGCCCCGTTGCCGAAGCCCGGCGGGATTTCCCCGGCGGGAGACAACATTGGAGGAACCAATGCCTACGATTAACCAGCTTATCCGCATCGAGCGGAAGGCGGTGGTGAAGCGCAAGAAAACCCCGGCCCTGCAGGCCTGCCCGCAGCGTCGCGGCGTTTGCACCCGCGTGTACACCACGACCCCCAAGAAGCCTAACTCGGCTCTGCGTAAGGTCGCCCGTGTGCGCCTGACCAACGGCATCGAAGTGACGGCCTACATCCCCGGCGAAGGCCACAACCTGCAGGAACACTCCGTGGTGCTGATCCGCGGCGGTCGTGTAAAGGACTTGCCCGGTGTTCGTTACCACATCGTGCGCGGTACGCTCGATACGTCCGGCGTGGCCGATCGCCGCAAGAGCCGTTCCAAGTACGGCGCCAAGCGTCCCAAGTAGTCTTGTTGCGCGACGCGCGCGCAAGCCTGAGCAGGGATGCCCTGCAAGGGCGTTGCCCCGTATGGCGGGCAACGCCGGGAGGCGTCGAGTCGCCTCCGGCCGGTGCAAACCGGAATTTTTTACAGTAAGCACGGCGTACGCCATGCAACGCACCCAGGCCGCCATGCGCGCCGGGGCGCTGCGGGGCTGGTGACGCCGCAAACAGTTCTCAAGGAGAATATCATGCCCCGTAAAGGTCCTGTGCCCAAGAGGGAAGTGCTGCCCGATCCGCTTTACAACAGCCGTCTGGTGACCAAGTTCGTGAACCGTCTCATGTACGACGGCAAGAAAGGCGCGGCCGAAAAGATTTTCTACAGCTCGCTGGAAAGCCTTGCCGAGAAGACGGGTGAAGACCCCATGCGCGCCTTCGAGAAGGCCCTCGACAATGTGAAACCCCATCTGGAAGTGAAGGCCCGCCGCGTGGGCGGCGCCACCTATCAGGTGCCCATGGAAGTGCGCCCCGAACGTCAGGTGTCTCTTTCCATCCGCTGGCTGATCAACTATGCGCGTTCGCGCGGTGAGAAGGGCATGACCTCCAAGCTCTCCGCCGAACTGCTGGATGCCTACAACGGCCGCGGCGGCGCGGTGAAGAAGCGTGAAGACACGCACCGCATGGCGGAAGCCAACAAGGCCTTTGCCCACTACCGCTGGTAAGCACGCCCTTTCATTCAGGATGGCCGCGCCCGCAAGGGCGCGGCGTCCGTTCGTACCCCGCCCCCTCAGCTTCCGATTGGAGGAATACCCGTGTCCCGCACCGTTGCAGTAGACAAACAGCGCAATATCGGCATCATGGCTCACATTGACGCCGGCAAGACGACCACCACCGAACGCATCCTTTTCTATACCGGCGTTTCCCATAAGATTGGCGAAACCCACGACGGCGAATCCACCATGGACTGGATGGAGCAGGAACAGGAGCGCGGCATCACCATCACCTCCGCCGCGACCACCTGCTTCTGGAAGGACTGCCGCATCAACATCATCGACACTCCCGGTCACGTGGACTTCACCATCGAAGTGGAACGTTCCCTGCGCGTGCTTGACGGTGCCGTGTGCGTTTTTGACGCCGTGGCCGGCGTGGAACCCCAGTCCGAAACCGTGTGGCGTCAGGCCGACCGCTATCACGTGCCCCGCATCTGCTTCGTGAACAAGATGGACCGCATCGGCGCCAACTTCTTCCGCTGCGTGGGCATGATTCACGATCGCCTGGGCGCCAAGGCCGTGCCGCTGCAGCTGCCCATCGGCGCGGAAGACAAGTTTGAAGGCGTGGTGGACCTCGTGCGCGGGCATGCCATCCGCTTCGACAAGAGCACCAAGGGCGCCGAATTTTCCGTGGAAGACGTGCCCGCCGATATGCAGGCCCTCTACGATGAAAAGCGTCACGAGCTGATGGAAGCCGTGGCCGAAGAGGACGAGGCCCTGCTCGACAAGTACCTGAGCGGCGAAAGCCTGACCGAAGAGGAAATCATTTCCTGCATCCGCAAGGCCACCATCGCCCGCAACATTGTGCCCGTTCTCTGCGGTTCCGCTTTCCGCAACATGGGCGTGCAGCCCCTGCTGGACGCCGTGGTGGATTACCTGCCTTCTCCCGTGGACATCCCGCCCATGCTGGGTCACGACGCTCACGACGAAGAAAAGACCATCGAATGCCACTGCGACGACAAGGAACCTCTGGCCGGTCTGGTGTTCAAGCTGTTCTCCGACCCCTTCATCGGCCATCTGTCCTTCTTCCGTATTTACTCCGGCTATCTTGAGTCCGGCACGAGCGTCTACAATGCCAATACCGGCAAGAAGGAACGCATCGGCCGCATCCTGAAGATGCACGCCAACAAGCGTGAAGACATCAAGTGGGCTGGCGCCGGCGACATCGTGGCTCTCGTGGGCCTCAAGAACGCCTCCACCGGCGACACCCTCTGCGACGAAAAGCGCGAAGTCATCCTCGAGTCGCTCAACATTCCCGAGCCCGTCATCGAGGTGGCCATCGAGCCCAAGACCAAGGCCGACCGCGACGCCCTGTCCGCCGCCCTCAACAAGCTGGCCAAGGAAGACCCCTCCTTCCGCGTGAAGGGCGACGAAGAAACCAACCAGACCCTGATCGCCGGCATGGGCGAACTGCATCTGGAAATCATCGTTGACCGCCTGACCCGCGAATTCAACGTCAACGCCAACGTGGGCAAGCCGCAGGTTGCCTACCGCGAAACCATCTCCAAGACCGCCAAGGTGGACATGAAGCACGCCAAGCAGTCCGGCGGTCGCGGTCAGTACGGTCACGTGGTCATCGAGGTGGAGCCGAATCCGGGCAAGGGTTACGAGTTCGTCAACTCCATCACCGGCGGCGTCATTCCCAAGGAATACATCCCCGCTGTGGACAAGGGTATTCAGGACGCCATGAAGTCCGGCGTCATGGCCGGCTTCCCCTGCGTGGACATCAAGGTCAATCTGGTGTTCGGTTCCTACCACGAAGTGGACTCCTCCGAACAGGCCTTCTACGTGGCCGGCTCCATGGCCATCAAGGAAGCCATGCGTCAGGCCGCTCCCGTGCTGCTTGAGCCCATCATGGACGTGGAAGTGGTGACGCCCGAAGAATACCTCGGCGACGTCATGGGCGACCTCAACGGCCGCCGCGGCCGCGTGCAGAGCATGGAAGCCCGCGCCGGCGGCGCTCAGAGCGTCCGCGCTCAGGTGCCTCTGGCCTCCATGTTCGGTTACGCCACCGACCTCCGCTCCCGTACGCAGGGCCGCGCCACCTTCACCATGCAGTTCGATCACTACGAACGCGTGCCGCAGGCCATTGCCGACGAAATCCAGAAGAGCAAGAGCTAGCGATCCGTATGCCTGCCTGATTGTTATACGGGGGAGCGAACCTCCCCCGAATCCTTCCCCGGCGCGCCGTATCCCGGCTGCCCGGCGGAAGAGGCTCGCAGTCAGGCGAGTGAAAGACGTTTTCTGCTTTCCTGAAAGGGACGTTGCCGCGGCAATGTCCCTTTCTTTTTTGTATCGTTCAGGGGGTTCGCTGCTGCATCGTTTTTCCGGGGGAAGGAAACCCCTTGGAGCGTTTCAACTTTGAAAAAGGTGAAACGCGAGGCGGCGGCACAGCCCGCCCGGCCAAAAGTGAGCGGAAATGCGCGTTTTTTTGCTCTCTCCGGGCTTTTCAACGGCAACGTGTTCCGGCAGCCCTCCGAAGGTGGTGACGCATGGCTTTCATGGTTATCAACGTGGACAAGAAAGAGACTCTTACTCCGTATGATTACCACGTTATCGCAAACATGGAGAACTGGTGCCATCATCACGGAATGATGGTGCTGGCCCTGCACAATCTGCTGCTCGAGCGCTGGAAGGGCGACAGAGTGTATGTCTTTCGGGATCATATGCCTTCCCGCGATGACGGGGACAGGACGTACAGCAACGCGCTGGCCTGCGTCCGGGAGCTCTTCGGCACGGATGATGTGTATGACTATGCGTACGAGCATTGCAGAAATCTGAAGCCGGGCGAGGTGGACAGCGGGGATCACGGCCTGCGCTATATTTATAATCATGAGCTGAAAACTTTCATTGATCTGGCGCGTTGCCCCAGAGACGGCGACGATATTGCTCCCCTGCCGCTCCTGATTGCCGTGGGCCATGTCTGGCCGTTCGGCGGCAGCTTCAATTTTGAATATGATGAAGACATGAAGAAGGCCGTGGGGAGCTGGTGCGACAGCGTGCAGTCCATCGAAGTCCGTAAGGAGCCTCTGTATGACGTCGATTACGAAGAGTTCCGGCCAGGTTTTTCGCAATGCGGCCTGGGGCGCCATGTGGACGAGTACGCGAGCGACATCCCGCATTTCAGTCTGAAAAGCTGCATATTGGAAGTCATAGAGGATGTCTTTCGCTTTTTACCTTTTTCAAAGAAAAAACGCTCCGGCCGGTACGACTTTCGGTCCCGCAGACGCCGGTAAGCATCCTGAAGGAGAAGACGCATGGGCATCTATTACACGATCATCAACGTGGACAAGAAGGAAGCCATTTCTCCGCACGATTTCAAATACGGCGCGAAGATGGCGGAATGGTGCTACCATTACGAGAAGCCGGTGCTGGCTCTGCACAATCTGCTGGCCGGTCGCTGGAAGGGCGACCGGGTGTATGTCTTTGCGGACGATCTGGGCGATGTGGACGACGAGTACAGCGATGAGCTGAACTACGCCCGAAAGGTCTTCGGCATGCGGAACGTGACGAGCTCTGCGAACAGGCAGTGCAAAAGGCTGCAGCCGGACGAGGTGGATACCGAGGATCACGGCCTGCGCTATATTTATAACCATGAGCTGAAAGAGTTCATCGATTTGAAGCATTGCCCCAACGACCACGAATATATCGCGCCCCTGCCGCTCCTGATTGCCATCGGCCATGACGCCCCGGGCGGCGGCAACTTCGATTTTGAAGACGACGAAGATATGGAAGAGGCCGTGGGGAGCTGGTGCGACAGCGTGCAGTCCATCGAAATCCGCAAGGAGCCGCTGGAAGGCGTCGATTACGAGGAGTTCCGGCCGAATTTCTCGGAGCTCGGGCATATAGACGAGGACGAAGACGAGGCGTAGAAAAGCGTTTTTCCGGGGGGAAGGGAAACCCCTCATCTCTGCTGTCGATGCCCGTAGCTTCCTTCGTC
>CAMBWG010000079.1 GCA_945871415.1 uncultured Desulfovibrio sp. | reverse complement strand
GGCCGTATGGTTTGAAACGCACAGCGTTTCAAACTGAAAATGCTCTAAGATGTGTTTCCCCGAAGCTGCCGCAACGGAGAAACGGCATTTCCCCGCGTCCGAAAAGCGGATGATTCAGACAGCCAGATACTTGCGTTCAAACTCCGCAACAGGCAGAGGCGGATCAAAATAATAGCCCTGTGCCTGTTCCCAGCCATCCTGCAGCAGGGCGGCTATCTGTTCCTGCGTTTCCACACCTTCGGCAATGCATTCCATACCGCGCTGCCTGCAGACGCTGGCGATGCTGCGCGTCATGTCTCTGTTAAGCGGATTACGGGTCAGCGCAATGGTCAGGCTGCGATCCAGCTTGATGGTGTCGAAATCTATCTTTGTAAAAATGGCAAGATTGGAATACTGCGAGCCGAAATCGTCCAGAGCAAAGCGGAAACCCAGCTTCCGCAGATCGTTGATGGCCTGTTCGATGACGGCGTCGCCGCAGTAGGAGGCGGTTTCTGTCAGCTCTATTTCCACAAGATCGGGCGAAATGTCTTCGTGACGGCTCAGAAGGGCCAGCACCGACGCGCGGGTGGTGGGCGAAAGCAGAGTGAAGCGGGAGAAATTGACGGAGAGGCGCGGCAGCGGCAAATGCCGTTGCCGCCATTGCGACAAATGCGCCAGAGTGCAGCTCAGCATATGCAGATCCAGATCGCGGAGATGCCCCATTTTTTCCATCTGCTCGATGAACTGCCCGGGCGGAATGATGTTCCCGCACTCGTCAACGCCGCGTACCAGCACTTCCGCGCCCACAAGACTGCCGTCGCGCATATTGATCTTGGGTTGCAGATAGGTTGTGAAAGCGCCGCGCAGCAGCGCCTGACCAAAGGTGGCATACGAGGCCTTGCCGAGAGAAAAGAAGCGCGGGGTCTCGTCGGACGCCAGAATCTGGCTCAGCATGAGATTGCGCGCCTGATTGACAAGCTGTGCCGCCGTGAAGTTTTCATCGGCCCAGGCCAGGCCGAAACGCAGTGTGTCCGGATAGAGCCGTTGCAGGCGATCGCGCACGCGGCGCATGCGATCCAGAAAGACGTCGCGAACCAGATTGGGACAGAGAGCGATGAATTCCGTATCCCAGACGCGGAACAGCAGCTTGCTGTCGAACGCACCGATCAGCGCCTGCGTCACGTCCCGCAGAATCCTGTGCCCGTAGCTGAAGCTGTAGCGTCTGCTGAGCGCCGTCATCTGGGGCACATCCACGGAAAAGACTCCCATGCTGCCGTAACTGCGGGAATCGAGATGAGGAATGGCGGCCCGGTAGGCATTCAGATCCTGAAGCGGTTTCGGCCCGGCTTCCTCCAGCTGGAGCGGCGCCTGGAGGACCTTTCCCCATTCCCGCAGGATATGCGGCATGAGCGCGTCGATGACGCTGGTGCTGTCCTGAGAGCGCTTGGGATTTTCAAAACAGAGAAAACCGGTCACGCCCAGAGGACTGCCCAGAAGCGGAAACACCCTGTAGCTCCAGACTTTTTCGGCGGCTGTCCCCGGAGAAAACGTTTTGCCGCTTGTCTGGAACAGGGACTTCTGCCGCCGCAGGCTGGCGACAAGCAGCGGAATCCTGTCCAGCGGCATGCCGGTCAGGCTGCGCTTGATGCTGATTTTACCTGCGGCCGTCCATTCGTGCAGCGCCTCGACGGAAGTACCGTTTTCCAGAATGGCGAGCGTATAGGCACGATCCGCCTGATAGTAATTTCCGAGATGCCGCAGAAAACCGGCAAGGGCCGCATCCGGCGAAACGGCGCTGGCCATGACGGACAGGCAGGAAAAGGCTTCCTGACTGTCGTTGCCGGACAGAACGGCCTGTTCCTGCCCGGGAGCGGAGATGTCCCCCCCTGTGTAATCAAGATCGAAGGCGGGGATCTCATCCATGAGAAAGACGCGATCCGCCACGGCATCGCCTTGCCGGTCGCACTGACGGCGCATCTGGCAGAGCGCGTTCCCGATATTGCCCCCCAGCGCGCGGCAGTCGCTCAGGGCGGCAACAAAGCGGATGCTTTCGGACAGCGGCGTGTCGGAAAGTGCCCGATGGGTGAAGATGAAGGCATTTTCCAGCTTCTGCCGTGCTTCCTGACACGAAACGACATTGGGAAAGAGGCAGATTAAATGGTTGCTGCAGAAGTTCCCCACAACGGCATCGTCGTCCAGCGCCACGGCAAAGGATGTGGCTACAATGGGCTTCATCTCTTCCACGGAGGTTCCTTCAACGCCCGTAATGCTGATCAGCGCCAGCATGCCACCGTCTTTTTCCGAGGTCGCCAGCATTTTTTTCAGCGCGCTGTCAAGGGGCATTTTGTAAAGCATGGTGACGTCGTTGCGGGCGGAGGTCAGCTCCTGAGCCACATTCCAGGCCCGGCGCCGCTCCACGTCCCGCACAAAGATGAAACCATAGACGTCGTGGGAAACCGGATCGCGCGCCATGCAGACGGCATGGGAAACCCAGGCAATGGCGCCCTTGTCGTCAATGCGGCGGTATTCCATGACAACCCAGCGCTGCCCGCGCACAAAGGCATTGAGCAGATGCTCCCGGGAAAAGCGCGCATTGTGGGGGGCTGCGTCGCCCTTATCGTAGAGATGCGCCTCCTGAGCGTGCACCGTATCCGAATACTGCACAGGCTGGACAAAGAGATCACCGGGCTGATTGCGTTCCCAGCGGTCATCGACCATGTTCCGGGTCAGGTTGACGCGCTGATACGCAAGAAGCGAGGGGCGCAGCATTTCCTGCATCAGGCTTTTTTGCAGCAGGGAGCTGCGGACGCTGCCCGATGTATGGGGAATGAGGGTTCCGATCACCTTGTGGCTTCTGCCGCAGTCGTCGCAGACCTTGCGGTAGGAAATGGACATCCAGCGGTAAATGTCCGCGGGCGGGAGACGGACGGCGAAGATGCCCCTGTCCTCTTCCTTCCCCTGCAGCAGGCCGTCGGCAAAGACCTTGAAAAGGGCGGAGGAGTCGGCATGAATCATGCCGGATTCCAGCAGAGAGAGCGGGAAATCACCGCTTTTTGCCGTATCTGCCCGGGCGCGATCGTCAAACAGGCGGAAGCTCCGCGTATCAACGTCCACTTCCCACAGGCGGGCGGAGGTTTCGGTATAGAGCGCGTGCAGGCGTTCATAGGCTTCGCGCGTTTCCTGTTCCTGCTGTTTGCGTGCGGAAACATCACTGGAAACAATGAGCATAACGGGGTGTTCGCCCCCGAAATTGTCGAGGCGCAGCGCGCGATCGTAAATCCAGCGTTCTTTGCCCCCTGCGCACAGCTTCCAGGCATGTTCCACCACGCTGTCGCCCCGGAGCGCACCTTCGCGCAGAATGCGTTCATGGTCGCACAGGGTGTCGGAAGGGATACCAAGACTGCGCAGGGTGCAGGGCAGGGCGATATCTTCCTGCTTTCTGCCCAGCAGCGCGAAAAAACCGTGACTGGCGTAGAGCAGGCGTGACTCTTCGCCCAGTTCCAGCAGCGATACCCAGCCGTCGCTCCGCTCCAGAATGATATGGAGCCGTATGGCTTCGGCAATGCGCGCATCCGGACAATCCTGCTCGCCGGAGTCCGGAGTTGTCAGGGCAAACTGGTTTTTGCCGCGCATCTTGGCCAGAAGCAGCTGAGTTCCGGCATGGCGCACAAGATTTTCAAAGCAGCTCTCGACGCCGACAGTCACATGGAGGCCGATGCTGGCGCTGGTGGTGAGGGGGGAGGGCCCGGCCACGGTGTAGCGAAGTGCGTCGCAGAGTTCCGCCGCGGTACGCCGCGCTTCTTCTTCCGAGGCAACGTCAAAGCGCACGGCCAGAAAGACGTCGTCCGCCAGTCTGCCCGTCACGCCCGTGGAAAAGAAGCGTTCGTTCAGAAGGCGGACGGTGCGCCGCAGCAGATGATCCCCGACGTCACGCCCCAGAGTGCGGTTGACGAATCGGAAATTATCAATGTCTATCATGTAGACCGCGCACAATGCGCCGGGCGTCATCTGACGCAGACGTTCGGAGACGCGAACGGCCAGCGCCGCTTTTTCAAAAATGCCGTCATGATCGTTGTTCGTCATGGAAGCCTGCGCTTTGTTCGCTCAACGGCGGCATGCCGTTGTGACGGGATGGAAAATCTGTTTCCCGGGAGGACGTTTGCGGAGAAGAGTTCATGAGAACGGCGCGTTTCTCCGCTGCCGGAGCCGTCGGCGTTTTTACGGTATAAAAGGGAGATTATTAATTTGACACTACCACGAAAGTTCCAGAAACGCAAAAAGAGAGACTCGCGGTTTGCCTTTTCAAAGGCAAAACGTGGTAAAAGAGCTTTTCCGCCGCATAAGCGAGGAAAAAATATCATGTCGTGGCGGCGTTCCGGCGCGGGCTGACCCGGGCGGTTGTCGTCGGCGGACGGCGCTGCGACTGGCGGCCTTCCCTGCCTCTGAAAAAAAGCCGGGGAAAGGCTCTTCCTGTGAGACGGAATGAGCCTTCCCCCGGAGAATGGTAAAAGCGATTTTTTCTACTTCAGGGCCGAAAGGATCTCGTCGGCATCGGGATCGTCCTGCAGAAGCCGGCCGTCCACGATGACGGCAGGCAGCGTCTGCACGCCGTAGTAGCGGGCCAGCTGGGCGGCCTGATACATGTTGACGTTGCCGGCGTCATAGCAGTAACGGGCCACATCGGGCTGCTGGGCCGCGGGAACCGGCGGATTCAGGCGGGAAAAATAGCTGTAGTGAATGGGGAAGTCCGAGGCCTTGACGGTTGCGTCATATTCGGTTCTGAAGGGCACGGCCTTGCCGCGGGTCTTGCGCTGGGCGGCCTTGACGGCATTCCAGCTTTGCAGGGCATAATCCAGGTAGGGCATGGCCTGCGAGGGGCGGGAGTAGGAAAGCCAGATGGCAAGACCCATGAGGTCCGTGCCGTAATTTTCCCTGCTGTTGCCGAAAACGACGATCTTCGTCTGATCGCCGGAAAGGGAGCGCGCGGCCTTGCGAACCTGCGTCCAGACCTTTTCGCTGTCGGGAGCGGCGAAGTCGAGCAGCACAAGGATTTCATGCGGGGCCTGCTTGTTGCCGTAGACAACGGGATAGACTTCCTCTTTCCAGTGCGCGCGATGCGCGGCTTCTCCCTGAATGCTCTGGGCCGTGCCGCCCATGCCGCCGACCATGACGCGACCGTCCGTCGAGAGTTCCCGGGTATTGGGCAGGGTGTTCTGCATCCAGGGATTGAAGCGGTTGGCCCCGGCGGGAGCCTGCGCCGCAACGCCCGCGTCGAGCGTTTCATCTGTGCGCGTGCTGGTTCCGCCGCCAAAGCAGCCGCTCAGAAGAGCCGTGCATGACAGAACCGCCATTGTCGTGTACAGGGCCTTTTTCATGTGAAATCCTTGTGGGTTAAACATGGTGGGGAAAATGGCGGCCGCAGGCGCATGTCTGCGGCGTCGAAAACGTCCTTGACAGGTTCAGGAACATTGCAGAGTCGCTACCGCCTGTTCGAGATGGCGCAGCCAGAGGGCGGCAAAGGCCTCGTATTCCGCAAGACCCCGCAGCACGGGCGTACAGCTGTGCCCCGCGGCTTCAATGCGGTTGCGCCAGCTCCGGGCATCGTTGCCGGCCATGTCCTCCTGAGCGTGCCGCCCGATGACGGACAGCAGCGGCAGCAGCCATACCCGGGAGGATGTCAGACGCGGCAGCAGCGCATCCAGATCATTTTCCCCGTTCATGACGCCGACATGAACATGGGCATCCAGCTGCCGGACAGCCGTATCCAGCGCAAGATAGCGGGCCGCGGCCGCATGGCGCGCACCATGCCCCATGAGAACGACATCTTCCCGGGGTTCCCGCCCGGGCGGCAGGTGACGCGTCACGGCATCTGCCGCCCGCAGAATATCGTCGTCGGAATGCAGCAGCGGCATGCCCAGACGCACCTGAAAATCGGCGCTGTCCGCTTCCTCTGCGGCAAGACTTACCTGCGTATATTCCGCGCCGCAAATGGTTTGCAGGGGCTGCAAGGCCACGGAAGAAAAATTTTCAAGGCGCAGACGTTGCAGAGCCTTGGCGACGGAATCGCTTTTCTGTCTGGCCTCGGCAAGGCGCCGGCGCATGAGCAGGGACGAATAGGCCCAGCGTACGGGCAGACCGGGGAACATCCGCCGCACCCGGGCGTCAAAGGTTCCCAGAGCGGCTCTGCCCTGCATGCTGCTCGGGCCGTAAGCAATAAGAAGGATGGCGCGCCTCATAGGGCGTTTGTACGTCAGTTGTCGAGGCGACGCAAGGCGTTGCGTATTGACCGGGCTTCGCGCGGCGGCTAAAGTAGGCCCGAATCTTATGCGGAGGCGCTATGGCAAAAGCATTGGTTTTGGGCGGCGCAACGGGTCTGCTGGGGCAGGCGCTGGTGCGCATCCTGACAGAACGTGGCTGGAGCGTGGAAACTCTGGGACGGCAGCAGGGCAATTTGCTGGATGACGCCTTTCTTGCGGAAAGGCTGGACGCCGCCCGCCCTGACGTGGTTTTCAATACCGTCGCCTGGACGCAGGTGGATGACGCGGAAGACCATGTAGAGGAAGCGCGCCTTGTCAATCGCTGCCTGCCTGCGTCGCTTGCCTGCCTTCTCAAGTCCCGGGAGTCCATGCTGCTGGTGCACTACAGTACGGACTTCATCTTTGGCGGCCAGAGTTCTCAGCCGCTGAAGGAAACGGACAAGCCGCACCCGCAGAGCGTGTATGCCGCCACCAAGCTGGAAGGGGAAGAGGCTGTGCGCGCGGCGCTGCCGGATCGCTCCTGCGTGCTGCGTACCGCATGGCTGTTCGGGCATGGCCGCAAGAATTTTGTGGAAACCATCCTCAATGCCTGCCATCGCCGGGATGAGATCAACGTCGTGCACGATCAGGTGGGATCGCCCAGTTTTGCCGATGATGTGGCGCTGTACAGCAGTCGTCTGGCGGAAGCCTGGCTGGAAAAGGGAGCCGACAGCGGCGTGCCGGGTATCTGGCATGTGACCAACAGCGGCGAGGCCAGCTGGTGCGAGCTGGCCTGCGAGGCCGTGCATCTTACGAGCGCGCCGTGCCGTGTCATTCCCATAGCCTCGTCCGAATGGCCCCAGAAGGCAAAGCGTCCGGAATACTCGGTACTCTGTACGGACAAGCTGGCTGCTTTTCTGGGCAGACAGCCCCGCCCCTGGCCGCAGGCTCTGCGGGCGTATCTTTTTGCCCGCAAGACTCTGGAGCCCGGCAAGTAGTCGAGCTCGTGCCTCTTTTTCTTTGCATGCCGTGCGGTGCCTCAGGCATGCGTTGCGCGTCATATTTGCCCTGGAGAATTGCTCATGAACGCATGCAGCAAATGCGCCCTTGCGGGAAGCCTGTTCTTCCTGCTGTCCGCCCTGCCCGTCACGCTGCCCGATACCGTTTCGGCCCGTCCCACGACCATGGGGCAGTTGTCGTCCATCAATAACAAGCTCACAAAGACGAGTGTCGGCTACGGCGCCATTGAAGCCCTGTACCGTCCCCGCTACGACAGAGTCATGGACGCCAATCTGACCATGGAAGACGACGATATCGTCTTTGTGGCGGATCTGCCTGACGGGCCGCGCATTTATCCCCAGCGCATCATGGTCTGGCATCAGGTCGTCAACGAACTGATCAACGGGGAGTCCGTTGCCATTACCTACAGTCCCAGCAGCGGCACTCTGGCCGTCTATGATACGCACATGGGCGGTTTCAATCTGATGCTGGATGTGGAGGGCAGTCTTTTTGACGGCAACTCCATTCTCATTGACCGCAATACCGGCAGCCTCTGGCTTCAGGAACTGGGTATGGCCTTTGACGGTTCGCTCATGGGCCGGGGGCTTCCTCTGCTGCCCTGCTACTGGACCACCTGGGGCGCTGCGAAGCGTATGTATCCCCATGTCCCCGTTCTGGCCGTTCCTCCGGGACGCCGCCCCTATGGGCGCGATCCCTATGGCGAGTACCGTAATCCTGATTCCTATTACCACAATGACGACCTGGCCTATCCCGTGCAGCGTCAGGACAGGCGCTTCCCGCCCAAGACATCCATGTTCTGTCTGGAGATTAACGAAGTCGGGCTGGTAGCCGTGGATGTCAACTATGTGCGCCGGAACGGAGCCGTAAACTTTTTCATAGGCCCCAAGGCTTTGCTGGCTGTGCATGATCCGGCGCTGGATGTCATTCGCGTTTTTGATCGCCAGATCTGGAGCAAGCCTTTCCTGTTCCGTAAGGAAGCCGACGGGCGTCTGATTGACCTCACGACAAAAACCGTGTGGGATTGCGCCACAGGCGTCGGTTTGTCCGGCCCTCTGCAGGGAGCCTCCATGCCGCAACTGTACGGCATCTATTCCATGTGGTTTGCGTGGGCCAGCCTGAATCCTGAAACGAACTTCATTCCCGGGCCGGGTGAAGTCAGCGCCCATCTGCTCCAGACCGGGGAACCCCGCAATGTGCAGCCGCCGCTGGGCTTCGGCGGGCCTGTGACTCCTGTGCCC
>CAMBWG010000078.1 GCA_945871415.1 uncultured Desulfovibrio sp. | reverse complement strand
ATACCGTATTTGAGCATGGCCACGCGTTCCACGCCCATGCCGAAGGCGAAGCCGCTCACGTCTTCGGGATAGCCCGCCGAGGCGAACACCGCCGGGTCCACCATGCCGCAGCCGAGAATTTCCACCCAGCCGGTGGTCTTGCAGACGCGGCAGGGCTCGCCGTTCACATGGCCCGCGCCGCCGCAGATGCAGCAGGAAATGTCCACTTCCGCGGAAGGTTCGGTGAAGGGGAAGAAGCTGGGGCGGAAACGAACGTTGGTATGCCCGCCGAAGACGGCGCGCACAAAGGCCGTCAGGGTGCCGCGCAGATGGGCCATGCTGATGCCTTCGCCCACCATGAGACCTTCGATCTGATGGAACATGGGCGTATGCGTCAGATCGGAGTCGCGGCGGTAGACCTTGCCGGGAGCAATGACGGCCAGAGGAGGCTTGCGGCCCAGCATGGTACGTACCTGCACCGGGGAAGTGTGCGTGCGCATGAGCGTGCGCTCGTCGATGTACAAGGTATCCTGCATGTCGCGGGCGGGGTGTTCCGGCGGCATATTGAGGGCTTCAAAATTGTAATAGTCGTTTTCCACCTCCGGGCCGGAGGCGATGTCGAAACCGAGATGGCGGAATACGGCGCAGATTTCTTCGGTGACGAGCGTGGTAGGATGCAGAGTCCCCTGCCACGGCGCCCGCCCGGGAGTGGTGGGATCGAAGCGGGCCAGGGCCTCGGCTTCCTTCCGGGCTTCGAGCTCGGCCTTGCGGGCTTCAAACAGGGCGTTGAGCTGCTCCTTGACGCTGTTGGCCTTCTGGCCCACGGCGGGCCGTTCCGCCGGAGGCAGGGAAGACAGGGAGCTCATAATGGAGGCCAGTTTGCCCTTGCGCCCCAGAAAATCCACCCGCAGCTCTTCCAGAGCCGCCAACGAAGAAGCCCGGCCGCAACCTGTTTCCAGATCGCCTACCAGGCTTTCCAATGCTGCAATCAGATCCATGCGATATCCCCGCCGCCGACGGCGGCCATGTCTGCCGCATCCCCGGCAGGGGCGCGGCCTCCTTTGTAGAGCATTTTCAGTTTGAACCGCTTTGCATTTCAAACCGTACGACCTGTCGTTTCGCGGAAAAAACGCGTTTTGTCCGCTCGCTTCGGTCCGGGCGGCGCTGTGCCGCCGCCTCGCGTTTTGCCTTTTTCAAAGGCTGAATGCTCTAAGACAACAAACGGGCGGCGGGCTGTTACGCCGCGCCGCCCGTCTCCAGACTCTACGGAGCGTCGATCCCGCGCTCATGCGGACAGGGCCGCAGGCTGCGGAAAAGGACGCTGCATGACGAAGGCTTTCGCTCTAGTTGAGGGCGGCCTTGGCCTGCTCCACGACCTTGGCGAAGTCTTCCTTGTGGTACACGGCCAGATCGGCCAGAACCTTGCGGTTCAGCGTGATGCCGGCCTTGCTCAGGCCGTGCATGAGACGGCTGTAGGAAAGGCCGTTGAGACGCGCACCGGCGTTGATGCGCAGAATCCACAGGGTGCGGAAGTCGCGCTTGCGGTGCTTGCGACCGATAAAGGAATATTGCAGCGCGCGTTCCACAGCCTCGCGGGCGGTGCGGTACAGACGGCTGCGGCCGCCGCGAAAGCCTTTGGCGGCGCTCAGATACTTTTTGTGCCGGCGATGGGCGGCAAGACCTCTCTTCACACGCATGGGAGTATCCTCCATTGTCTCCCGGCAGAGGCGGAGGTTGCCCGCCGGGGAGTAAATTTTTCTACAATGCGGAATTGAACCCGAAGGTCACGGCTTCCGCAGGCCGAACAGCACGTCCGCGGGACGGCTTGGGACGACGGCGCGCACACGACGCCATCGGGGTTCCGTGCCTGCTAGCCGTTGGGCAGCATGCGGCGCACGGCCTTTTCGTTGGTGCGGTCCACCGTGGTGGCCTGGCCCAGACGCATCTTGCGGCCGGGGGCCTTCTTGGTGAGGATGTGGCGCAGGTTCTGACGGCGGCGCTTGAATTTGCCGCTGCCCGTCACCTGAAAACGCTTGGCGGCGGAGCGCCGGGTTTTGATCTTGGGCATGATGTTCTCCCTGAGTAATGATGTCGGCATCCGTGCCGTACACGGATGCTTGCGCCCGCACAGGAGCGGACGCCTCCCTGCCCGTCCTGAGGCGGGCAAGGCATAGTGCCTTAAAACCTTGTCGGATGCAAGTGTTCCGCGACCGATCCCGGCGCTACTTCTTGGGCACCAGCAGCATCTGCAGGGTACGACCTTCGGCGCGGGCTTCCTGATCCACCTTTGCCACGTCAGCCAGATCCTGAACGATACGGTCAAGAATGCTGACGCCGCGATCCTTGTGGACGATTTCGCGTCCGCGGAAGAAAACCGTCACCTTGCAGCGGTCGCCGTCTTCAAGGAAGCGGCGGATGTGGCGCACCTTGGTCTCGTAATCGTGGTCGTCGGTCTTGGGACGGACCTTGATTTCCTTGATCTGCACCACGCTCTGGCGTTTCTTGGCTTCCTGCTTCTTCTTCTGCTGCTCGTACTTGAACTTGCCGTAGTCCATGATACGGCAGACAGGCGGCTCGGCGTTGGAAGACACTTCCACCAGATCCAGCCCGGCTTCCTTGGCCAGGGCAATGGCCTCATTGCGCTGCATAATCCCCTTCTGCTCGCCGTCGGCAGCGATGACGCGCACTTCGCGCGCGCGGATCATCTCGTTGCGACGCACGCCGTCCTGCGGCATTTCGCGGCGGGGTCTCATGTTAGGAGAAGCTATAGCTCATCCCTCCTCGTTTGAACGGCTCTTCGGCGTCCGCGCGAATCATGGCGGCGACCTCCGCCACGGACTTGAGCCCGACATTGTCCCCATTGCGCAGACGTACATTTACGCCGCCCGACTGCGCTTCCTTTTCTCCAACCACCAGAATATAAGGCACCTTCTCCAGCTGTGCCTCGCGCACCTTGAAGCCCAGCTTCTCGTTGCGCAAATCTGCCGTGGCGCGGATACCCAGCGCCTTGAGTTCGTCGCAGGCCTTGCGGGCGGCCTCGTCCCCGGCTTCGGTCACCGTAAGGATGCGGGCCTGCTCCGGCGCGAGCCAGGTGGGCATGGCCCCGGCGTACTGCTCGATGAGCACGCCGATGAAGCGCTCCAGCGAGCCCATGATGGCGCGGTGCACCATGACCGGACGATGCCGCTCGCCGTCCTGCCCCACATAGGTGAGGTCGAAGCGCTCCGGCAGGGTGAAATCCACCTGGATGGTGGAGCACTGCCATTCGCGGCCGATGCAGTCCAGCAGGCGCACGTCGATCTTGGGGCCGTAGAAGGCGCCGTCGCCCTCGTTGATTTCGTACGGCATATCGGCCTTTTTCACGGCCTCGATGAGAGCGTTGGTGGCAAGCTCCCAGGCCTCGTCCGTGCCGATGCTGTCTTCGGGCCGGGTCGAGATGGCGACCTTGAACTGGAAGTTGAACAGCTGCATCAGGTCGCGGATCAGATGGATGACGTTGAGAATTTCGCCTTCCAGCTGTTCCGGCGCGCAGAGAATGTGAGCATCGTCCTGCGTGAACTGGCGCACGCGCAGAAGACCGTGCAGCACGCCGCTTTTTTCATGCCGGTGCACGACGCCCAGCTCAAAATAGCGCTGCGGCAGGTCGCGGTAGCTGCGCAGATCGTTCTTGAAGATCAGCATGTGCGAGATGCAGTTCATGGGCTTGATGCCGTACTGATCTTCTTCGATCTGCGTGAAGTACATGTTCTGGCGATAGTGATCGTAATGCCCGGAACGCTGCCAGGTCTCCACGCGCAGCAGCTGCGGCCCCTGCACGATGTCGTAGTTGCGCTTGAGGTGCTCACGACGCCAGAAGTCTTCGAGAATGGTGCGCAGCAGCATCCCCTTGGGCAGCCAGAAGACCATGCCCGGAGCCACGTCCTCATGGAAGGTGAAGAGCTTCAGCTCGCGGCCCAGCTTGCGGTGATCGCGACGCTTGGCTTCTTCCAGCTGGGCAAGATACTGCTTGAGCGCCTTGTCGTCGGCAAAGGCCGTGCCGTAGAGGCGCGAGAGCATGGGATTCTTTTCGTTGCCGCGCCAGTAGGCTCCGGCGGCGGAAAGCAGCTTGAAGGATTTGGAAAAGCCCGTGTGCGGCACATGAGGACCGCGGCACAGGTCGGTGAAGTCGCCGCAGGTATAGAGCGACACCGTATCGGCGTCGATATCGTTGATGATCTCCACCTTGAAGTTTTCGCCCATGTCGGAAAACTTCCGCACGGCATCGTCCTTGCTCATGCTCGTACGCTCAAAGGGCAGCCGGGCATCGGCAATGCGCTGCATTTCCGCTTCGATGGCTTCAAAGTCGTCGCTGGAGAAAGGACGATCCACAAAGAAGTCGTAGTAGAAGCCGTTGTCGATGGCCGGGCCGATGGTGACCCTGGCCGCAGGGAAGAGCTTCTTGACCGCCGCGGCCATGACATGGGCGGTGGAGTGACGCACAATGGCCAGGCCTTCGGGGGAATCGGCATAAACCGGCTCGAGCGCTGTGCAACCTTCAGGCAGGGGCGCGGAAAGATCCAGCAGAGTCCGGGTATCGCCCGTCGCAGCTCTGGCCGCAACGACGGCCTTGAATTTTTTGCCGCTCAGGGCCTGCTGCAAAACGGACGCCGCCGAGGCGTCGCCGGAAACATCCACGGACCGGCCTTCCACCAGTACTGTCATGGTAACTCCTTATATATGACGCATGCGGTTACGCCTGCCGGAACCGTGTCGGACATGCCGTTGCGCATCTCCGGGCCTTTTGCCGTTCACCCGGGAGCCGCGACAGCCGGTCGTCACGGCGGAGGCGCTGCAACCGCCGGAGCAGGGCGCGCTTGCGGCGTTCCCTGCTCATTTCTACAAAAAAAAATGGGGAGGCGGAAACCTCCCCATCAACAAATATGCCTGCCGCAAAGCGGCTTATAACGACGAGCGCCGCGCAACTGGCGTGCCTCGTCGCCAAAGGGGTAACCCCCATGTTGTCATTTTGGTAGGAACGAGCAGACTTGAACTGCTGACCTCTTCCGTGTCAAGGAAGCGCTCTAGCCACCTGAGCTACGCTCCTACATGAGGCAAGAATCGTTCTACGCGGATTGACCCCCTTCGTCAACAACTTTTTTGCAAAAAATTTATTTTTTCTTTTTTTATCATGCAACATATTGAAATATAAGATATGTTTTTGCTGGGGCCTCCTTGCGGGCGGTCGGTGCTTTCCGTTATAAACAGGGCATGGAAGCGCATGAACATCTTTCCGCCCGGGATTCGGGGGCCCTGAGCGAGGCGGCGCAGCTGGCCCTGCTGCAAAAGCTGGCGCAGCTCGTCAATATTTCCACGGATATGGAGCGGACCCTGGACAGGGCGCTTGCTCTCATGGCCGAGCATCTGCATCTCATGCGGGGCAGCATTACGCTCGTGTCCCCCAGCACGGGGGAAATCCGCATCCAGGCTTCCTACGGTCTCAAATCTTCCGAGCGCCTGCGGGGGCGCTATGTTCCCGGCGAGGGCATCACCGGCCGCGTCATTCAGACCGGACAGCCCATGTGCATTTCCAATGTTTCGCGGGAGCCGCTCTTTCTTAATCGCACCCGCTCGCGCGACTTGAAGAAAGAGGCCATTTCCTTCATCTGCGTGCCCATCTGGCTGCATGGCGAAGTGGTGGGGGCCATGTCCGCGGATCATCTGCTGGCCGACGCCGCGACGCTGGAAGAGGAAATGCGCCTGCTCTATGTGGTGGCGGGGCTGCTGGCCCATGCGGCGTATGAAAGCCAGCGTTTCATGGACCGGCATAGCGGCGCTCCCGCGCGTCCCCGGGGCTTTGTGGGCAACTCGGAAGCCATGTGCCGCGTCTACGAGCAGCTCTTGCAGGTGGCTCCCTCCAATACCACGGTTTTTTTGCAGGGAGAGTCCGGCACGGGCAAGGAACTGGCGGCCCGGGCTCTGCATGCCGCCAGCCCGCGCGCGGACAAGCCCTTTATCTCGCTCAACTGCGCGGCCCTGCCGGAAAATCTGATCGAAAGCGAGCTTTTCGGCCATGAAAAGGGCGCGTTTACCGGGGCCAGTGCCGTGCGCAAGGGGCGCTTTGAACTGGCCGATCACGGTACGCTTTTTCTGGACGAAGTAGGGGAGCTGAGTCTGCCCACCCAGGCAAAGCTGCTGCGCGTGCTTCAGGAACGCACCTTTGAGCGGCTGGGCGGCATGCACAGTCTGCATGCGGATGTGCGCATTGTGACGGCCACCAACCGCGATCTGGAAAGCATGGTGCGCGACGGGCAGTTCCGGCAGGACTTGTTTTACAGACTCAACGTGTTTCCTGTTTTTCTGCCCCCGCTGCGGGCCCGTCAGGACGATATTCTGCCCCTTGCCAACCATTTTCTGCAAAAGTTTGCCCTGGCGGCCGGGCGGGAGGATGCGCGTCTTTCGCTGGCGGTCATGGATATGTTGCAGCGCTACCGCTGGCCGGGCAATATCCGCGAACTGGAAAACGCCATGGAAAGGGCCGTTCTGCTGCTCGGCCGGGAAAATCTCGTCCTGCCGCAGCATCTGCCGCCCGCCATGCACCATCATGTCCTGAAGGAAGACACGTCGCAGGGAGATGTCTGTCAGGTCCTGTCCATTTCCCTCCAGGATCGTCTTGACGAACTGGAGCGCGCCTGCATTGTGGACGCCTTGACCGTCCACAAGGGGCACATGGGCCATGCGGCCGCGTCGCTGGGGCTGACGGAGCGCATCATGGCCCTGCGGATGAAGAAATACGGCCTTTGCTACAAGGAGTATCGCAAGGGCGCGCATGGCGAGGCCCCCCCGCAAGGAGGGCCGGGAAAACATTAACAGAGGTTGTGAGCATGGCTATCAAACTGTTGCAGGATGTGGCGTGCGAAGGCAAGATCGTCGTCATTCGTCAGGATTTGAACGTGCCCATGAAAGAGGGTGTCATTACCAACGACAAGCGCATTCGCGCCGCTCTGCCCGGCGTGCGCATGGCGCTGGATAAGGGCGCTGCCGGCGTGGTGCTGCTGTCGCACCTCGGGCGTCCGGTAGAGGGGGAATTCGACGCGAAATTCTCCCTTGCGCCCGTGGCCGCGCATGTCGCCTCCCTGCTGGGTAAGGCTGTACGGCTGGCCGCCACGCCGGAAGAAGCCAGACCCGCGCCCGGCGAAGTCGTGCTGCTGGAAAACGTCCGTTTCTTCAAGGGCGAAAAGAAGAATGATCCCGCGCTGGCCGCTCGTTTCGCCGCACTGGGCGATATTTATGTTATGGACGCCTTCGGGGCGGCTCATCGGGCCCATGCCTCTACGGAAGGCGCCGTGCGTCAGGCCGGCATTGCCTGCGCCGGTCCGCTCATGGCGGCGGAACTGGAAGCTTTCGGCAAGGTTCTGCATGCGCCCGCCCGTCCGCTGGCGGCCATTATCGGCGGCTCCAAGGTGTCCAGTAAGCTGGGGCTGCTGGAAAATCTCGTGGACAAGGTGGACAGCCTGATTGTGGGCGGCGGTATCGCCAATACGTTTCTGGCTGCCTCGGGCGTCAATGTGGGGGCGTCTCTGTATGAGCCCGAGCTTGTGGAAGACGCCAGAAAAATTATGGCCAAAGCCGCCGCGCAGGGCAAAAATCTGCCGCTGCCCGTTGACGTGGTGACGGCGGCGGCGCTGGAGCCCGGCCAGAAGGCGACGACGCGCGCCGTGAGCGACGTGCCCGCCGATGAGATGATTCTTGATATCGGCCCCAGGACCGTAGCCCTGTATGAGGAACTGCTGGGTCGCGCCGCCACGGTCGTCTGGAACGGTCCTGTGGGTGCGTTTGAAGTGGAGCCCTTCGGCGAAGGTACCCGCGCTCTGGCCGGGGCGCTGGCCTCGTCTCCGGCCTTCGTGGTCGTGGGCGGCGGTGATTCCGTGGCTGCCGTGGAAGGCTACGGACTGGCCGATCGCATGGGGTATATCTCCACCGGCGGCGGCGCTTCCCTGGAGCTGCTGGAAGGCAAGATCCTTCCGTCCGTGGCGGCGCTGGAAGCGCGCGGCTAGAGCGTTTCAACTTTGAAAAGGTGAAACGCGAGGAGGCGGCACGGCGTCGCCCGGCCCGAAGTGGGCGGAAAAACCGCGTTTTTCCGAGAAACGACCTCCCGGACGAGAATGGGGAAGCACAGAGGCTTCTAGTATTGTAAACATAATTTCCCGGGGCGGAACTGTTGTCCCGTCCCGGGAAATGTGCGGCGGCAGCTCCCGAAAGACGGAAGCTGCCGTTTTTTTACAGGAGCGGGGAAGTTGCGTGCTGTTATGGCGGAGAAGCATGACGGATTACCCGGAGGAATGGCGTCTTATCTGGCCGTCCGGAATAAGCCGAAGCTTTGGAGGGCGCGGCATATTCTTCAATAATATACTGTAAAATAAAAAATTTTCAGTAGTTATATTCCTAACCTTTCTGTGCTGTCATCTGTTGTGTCCAGGAGAATCATCTTGACTTTCCTGTACATTTTTCCGCATTGTGAAGTTAGAGGATGTCCGGCATGTTTTTTGATTTTAAAAGGTGTGGTAATCTCGTCCCA
>CAMBWG010000077.1 GCA_945871415.1 uncultured Desulfovibrio sp. | reverse complement strand
CAGCTGCGAGGGGTCCTCGTCCACGGACAAACCGATGATGACGACATCCTTTGCGACGGCTTCCTTACGCACAGCCACAAGATCGGGAATTTCCATGCGGCACGGGGGGCACCAGGTCGCAAAAAAGTTGACGACCACGACCCTGCCCTTGTTGGCGGCCACAAAGTCGCTGAGACCGGCAAGGTTGAGCGTGGAGAACGTCTCCGCCGCCCGTGCCGCGCAGGGCATCGCCAGCAGGAACAGCAACAGCCAGGCACACAGTTTCTTCATAAGTTCACCTTGCATTCACGCCCCCGGAGGCATGGGCCCGCGGGGATAGAGGATTGTCGCCCGCGCCGCCGGGGCACGGAGGCGGTTCCGCCTGCGGCAGGCGTCGGGGCGGATCAGTCCAGAAAGGACTTGGCAGCCCTCACGGCCGCCACGGCATCTTCGCAATAGGCATCCGCGCCGATGGAATCGGCAAAGGCCTGCGTCACGGCAGCGCCGCCGACCATAACCTTCATATCCAGTCCGCGCTCGCGGATAAGAGCAATGGTGTCTTCCATACGGACCATGGTTGTCGTCATGAGGGCCGACAGACCGATGATGCGCGCGCCGTGCTCCTCCGCACAGCGCACAATATCCGCCGCAGGCACATCCTTGCCCGCATCCACCACGTCAAAGCCGTGATTGCCCAGCAGCAGCGCCACAATATTTTTACCGATATCATGAATATCGCCCTCGACGGTCGCCATGACGATCACCGGGCGGCGTTCGCTGCCACGGGCTGCCTCCAGCAGAGGCTTGAGGCGGGCAAAGGCCGTCTGCATGGTTTCCGCGGCGCGGATCAGCTGCGGCAGAAAATATTCACGGCGTTCGTAGCGGGCGCCCACTTCGGTAATGGCGGGAATCAGCACGTCGTTAACAAGGGCGAAAGGCTCGGCCCCCTTGTCCAGCTCGGCTTCCAGCAGGGGCAGCACATTTTCCTTGTCGCCGTTGAGCACGGCTTCACCGAGCGTTGCCGATGCCGCGGCCCGCACGGCTTTCCCGCCGCTGCCGCCGGAACCGGCGCTCCAGTCGGCATAACCGGCAATGAAATTTTCCGCATGGGGGTCATGGTTGCGCAGCACATTGAGGGCGTCAAAGGCTTCGTGCAGGCGCTGGGCCGAAGGATTGGCAATGCAGGATGCCAGACCGGCCCCGGCGCCCATGGCAAGAAACGTGGCATTGAGCAGATCCCGCGCGGGCAGGCCAAAGGAAAGATTGGAAAGGCCCAGAGTGGCGGGCAGCCCCTGCGCCGTGCACCAGCGCAGGAACTCAAGACATTGCAGAGCCCCCTCGGCTTTGGAAGACACGGCAAGCGCCAGAATATCCACCATCATGAGCCGCCGCGGAATACCGAGCGCCTCGGCCTTCTGCAACAGTCCCTCCACAATGGCGATCCGCTCGCCCGCCCGGACAGGCAGCCTGGCTCCCTGCAGGGGCAGAAGGATAAAGGGCGCGCCGAAGTCGCGGCACAGCGGCCCCAGCACGTCCATGCGGTCCCCTTCGCCGCTGATGGAATTGACCAGACAGGAGCCCGGCGCATAGGGCAGCGCCGCCGCAATGGCCGCGGCATTGGAGGAATCCAGCGACAGCGGCTCCTGAAGACGCGCCACAAGATGCTGCGTCAGTTCGGGCAGCATACGGGTTTCATCCACCAGCGACGCGCCCACGTTCACGTCCAGCACACGCGCCCCGGCCGCCACCTGCTGATCCGCCAGACGCAGGGCCTCGTCACACTGCCCGGCCTGCAATTCCTGCGTAAGCAGTTTCTTGCCGGTGGGATTGATACGCTCGCCGATAATGACGAAGGGCGCGTCCGCGCTGATGCGCACAAGACGCGAACGGCTGGTCAGACAGATGCCGCGCGCGGCAGGCAGGGAGCGCGGCGGCAGCTCCAGAGCATCCACAGCCTTGCGCAAGGCCGTTATGTGCGCGGGCGTCGTGCCGCAGCAGCCGCCGAGGATGGACGCTCCCATGACCGCAAAGGCCGCCGTCTTTTCGGCGAAGGCCTCCGGCCCCAGGGGAAAGACGGTTTCGTTGCCGCGCAGTTCCGGCAGTCCGGCGTTGGGCTCCACCATGACGGCGGCGCTGCATACATCCAGGATTTCCCGCACGACGGGAACCATCTGATCCGGGCCCAGACTGCAATTGGTGCCGACCACGTCAACCCCGAGGTTCTGCATGGTTTCGGCAAAAATTTCAGGCGAGGAACCGGTCAGGCTCACTCCCTGCTCAAACGTCATGGACACAATGATGGGCAGGCGGCACTGACGACGGGCGGCAACAACCGCAGCGCGGGCCTCAGCCAGATCAAACTGCGTTTCCACCAGCAGCAGATCCGCCCCTCCGGCCACCAGCCCTCTGATCTGCTCTTCAAAGGCGGCGATCATGTCTTCGGGTTCGACGTCGCCCAGCGGTTTGACAAAGTGTCCGCAGGGACCCACGTTGCCGGCCACAAAAGCCGGACGGCCCGAGAGCCGCACGGCTTCACGGGCGGTTTCCACCATCCGTTTGTTGAAATCGAAAACATCAAGGACCGGCGACAGCTTGAAACGGTTGCCGCCAAAGGTGCAGGAGGTTATGATATCCGCCCCCGCCTCAAGATATGCGCCGTGAATACCGCGCAGAATGTCGGGACGCTCCATGCAAAATTCTTCGGGGCTGACGCCCGCCGGCAGGCCGGAAGCCTGCAACATGGTACCCATGGCGCCATCCAGCAGCAGGGGACGGCGCTGTTCAAGCGCAAGAAGAAACGGAGATTTTTGCATGAATGGCACTCCCGCAATAAAGAAAAAAATCCGGGGCGGGCTTCTTTCAGCCGGAAGACTTCCGCGCCCCGTTCGCCCTGTACTACTGAAAAACATTGAAAAGGACAAATCAAAACTATAGCATAAGCGCGATCCATCTTTTCAGAAAGCCCGCGTAGCCGGTTCCCCGCCCTGTGCGGAAACCCCCGAGTTACGCGCATCCCCCAAGGATACAATGAAAAAGAAAGACTCAGCGGAGTCATCCGCCCGCGTGACGCCCCTGGAAGCCGACGCGCCCGATGTGGAAATAGTTTCGCCCGAATCGGAAGAAGACGACGATATTCTCGATCCTCTGGACGATGATGCCATGGCCGACGGCGGCGAGGTTCTGGACGTTGACGACGGACAGACCCTGCCGGCTCCGGCGGGAACGACGCTTCCCTCTCCTTCGGGAGGCCGCGACAGCCTCCATCTCTATTTGCGCGAAATCAGCCGCTTTCCCCTGCTCAAACCTGAAGAAGAACATGAACTTGCCGTACGGGTACGGGATCACAATGACCCGGATGCCGCCTTCCGGCTGGTATCGTCCCATTTGCGCCTTGTGGTCCGCATTGCCATGGATTTCCAGCGCCGCTGGATGCAGAATGTGCTGGATCTGGTGCAGGAAGGCAACGTAGGCCTGATGCGGGCGGTCAACAAGTTCGATCCCGACAAGGGTATCAAGTTCTCCTACTACGCCTCCTTCTGGATCAAGGCCTACATTCTGAAATTCATCATGGACAACTGGCGCATGGTGAAAATCGGAACCACGCAGGCCCAGCGCAAGCTGTTCTACAATCTGAACCGCGAGCGGCAGAAACTCATTGCCCAGGGCTACGATCCCGACAGCTCCCTGCTCTCCGAGCGTCTCGGTGTCAGCGAAGATCAGGTGACGGAAATGGAACAGCGCCTATCCTCCAATGATCTGTCGCTCAACGCGCAGGTAGGCGATGATCCGGCCGGGGCCACACGTATGGATTTCCTGCCCGCTCTGGGCCCGGGCATCGAGGACAGTCTCGCCACCGACGAAATAGCCGATCTGCTGCGCGACAAGCTCAGGACGCTGCTGCCGAAACTGTCCGACAAAGAGCTTTATATCCTCGAAAACCGCCTGCTGACGGACGATCCCATTACCTTGCGCGAGATTGGCGAACGGTATAACATCACCCGCGAACGTGTCCGCCAGCTGGAGACCCGCCTCCTGGAAAAAATACGGCAGCATATGGCCGTACACATCAAAGACTTCTCGGACTCATGGATCCGGTAGATAGTAGGATGAAACGGAACAACTTTCTCTTCTGCGGCGCGCTCACGCTGGGCGGCGCCCTCTCGTTTTCCCTGCTGACCTTCGGCGGCTGTTCCTTTGCCCAGACCGGCAAGGACAGCCCCCTGTACGGCATCGAAATTCGTGAAACGGAAACGGAACTTTCCCCCGGAGCAAAGAAGGCCTACGCCTATCTCGTCTATTCCCGCGCCCTTGCGGGGGAGGACGAGGCCGGTCTGCTCCGCGCCGCGCCCCTGCTGCGCGAAATCGGCGCTCCGCCCCAGGTCTGGCTGGAAGGCGCCGTCTGGCTCATGACGCGCGGCACGCCCGCCGTGCTGCCCTTTGCCCAGGAGGCCGTGACCGCCTGCGGCGACAACGTCTCGCTGAATCTCATCTATGCCGAGGCGCTGGCGGCCAACGGCCTTAACGAAAAGGCCCTTCAGCTCATGCGCGATTATCTGCAGCGCCATCCGGACGCCATGGACGCGCGTCTGGAACTCGCCCTGCTGCTCGTCAAGTGCAGCCGCTTCCAGGAAGCGGAGCAGCTGCTTCTTGCCATCAAGGGTAAGGAACGCACCCCCATGGTGGACTACTACCATGCCCGCGCTCTGATCGGCATGAAGCGCAATGACGAAGCCATTGAACGCCTCAAGGCCGCCATCAGGGAAAAACCCGCCTTTACCGAAGCCAAGCTGGAGCTGGCCTATCTCTACGAGCGCCGTTCCGAATACCAGAAAGCCCGTGTCCTTTATGAGCAGCTGCTGAATCGAAATGTCTCCCCGGACAAGATAGTGCTCCGCCTCATCAGCCTTTCTCTGCGTATGAAAGAACCGGAAAAAGCGCTGAGCTACATGAAGTACGGGCCGGACAACGATGCCTTCCGCATCACGGCGGCCGGTCTGTTCATGGAGGAACGGCACTACCTTCAGGCCGAGGGGCTGCTCAAGCAGGTGGCCGCCTCGGGCACGGCCACGGCCGATGTCTATCTGCTGCTGGCGGATCTCAGCTTTGAACAGCGCCGCAATCTGGCGCAGGCCTGTCAGTGGCTGGACAAGGTGCCCGCGGAGGAGGGGGATCGCGCCCTGCTGCTGCGTGCCCAGCTGTATGCGCAGGATAATCAGTGGGATCAGGCCATCGGTTTTCTCCGTCAGGGCATTGCCGCCTATCCCGACAAACCGATCTTCGGCCTGATGGAAATTCGCATGCTCTACTCCCGCGACAAAAAGGACGAAGCCTGGAAAGCCGCGGAAGAGGCCAGAAAACGCTGGCCCGCCGATGAAGATATTGCCTTCATCTACGGCTCCATTCTGGACGAACAGGGAAAGAAGAAAGAAGCCCTTGCCGTCATGGAGCAGATCATTCTTGATCACCCCAGAAGTCACGCGGCTCTCAACTATGTGGGCTACACGCTGGCGGAACAGGGGCGCGATCTGGATCGTGCTCTGGAGCTGCTGCACCGGGCGGACGAACTCGATCCCGGACAGGCCTATATCATAGACTCGCTGGCCTGGGCCTACTTCAGGAAGGGCGATATCGACGAAGCCCTGAAACAGATCCGCCGCGCCGTTTCCGGCAGCGACACCATAGATCCCGCCATCTGGGAACACTATGGCGATATTGCCGCCAAAGCCGGTCTTAAGGATGAAGCCCGCAAGGCCTACAACAACGCCCTCACGGGCAAGCCCGCCAATACGGCGGCCATCAAGAAGAAGCTTTCCCAGCTATGAAAAAACCCTTTCTGCTGGCGGTTGCGGCCTTCGGCATGCTTTTTCTGGGCGCCTGCGCCCGCCAGACATCCGACAGCCTCTCCCCTGCCGCGACCGATGACGGCCGCTGGCGGCAGTATGCTTCCGTCACGCAGCCTGCCGATACGCCCTACCGTATCGGCATGAGCCTGCGTTTCGGTGAAGAAGGCAATACGCGTCGCGTCACGGCCCTGCTCTGGGGCAACGGCAACGCCGACCTGCGACTTGACGTCATGGCGGGCGTGGGCGCGCTTGTGGCCAGCGTTGCCGACAAGGGCGATGCCTTCCTGCTCTATGCGCCACGCGATCATGTGGCCTACGCCCATGAAGGCAGCAACAAGCCGCTGCTCAAAATCGGCGTGCCCGTGCCCTTCGGACTCTCGCAGCTTTCGGCCCTGCTGCGCGGGCGGTACGCACAGGTTTTCGGCACGGAGTACCGGGATGCCCGCCCCGGCCCGGCGGATGCGGAAGGCAGTCTTGCCTATCTTCTGGAAGGTCGCCCCGGCGGCCTGCTCTGTCTGGATGCTCAGGGCCGCCCCGTGCGCTGGCAGGAAAAGGAAGGGCGGGCACACGGCTGGATCATGGATATCGACTATGACGACGCAGCCCTGCCGCGCCGCCTGAAGCTGTCCCATGACAACGGCAAACGGGCTATTGTCCTGATTAAGGATCGGGAAACGCCGGCCGCCCCCTTCTCCGCCGATGCAATGCGTCTGGATCTGCCTTCGAATACCCGCATCCTGCCGCTGGAAAAATTCCGTCGCATCGACGACTGACAATGTCCGCCGCATTGCTCCCCTCCTGCCGGAGCGGGGTCGCCAGGACCTGGCCTCAGGAACGGATTCTCTCTGAACATACCGCCCTTTCAGGCGCACACCCTCAACACTCCCGGGTTACCCATGAACAAACGTCTGCACATCGCTTCGGATCATGCCGGCGTGGCGCTCAAGGCCGCCATCAGCCGGCGCCTTGCCCAGCAGGGCTACGATATTATTGATCACGGTACCAACAGCGAGGAAAGCTGCGATTATCCTGTATTCGCGCATGCCCTGTGCAGCGCCGTGGAACAGGAAAACGGCCGCGGCATCCTGATCTGCGGCACAGGCATCGGTATGTCCATGGCCGCCAACCGGCACACGGGCATCCGCGCCGCCCTCTGCACCACGGAGCTGCACGCCCGTCTGACGCGGCAGCACAACAATGCCAATGTGCTCTGTCTGGGGGCGCGCATGACCGGCGATATTCTCGCACAGGCCATCGTGGACGCATTTCTTGACACGGAATTTGAAGGCGGCCGCCATCAGCGCCGTCTGGACATGCTTTCTCCCAACGCCTGAACCCACCCCAGAAACGACGACGCCATGCAGCTTTACAATACCCTGACTCGCAAGAAAGAAGTGCTTACGCCGGTTCGTCCCGGTCATGTCAACATGTACGTCTGCGGCATCACTGCCTACGACTACTGCCATATCGGGCATGCCCGTTCGGCGCTGGTCTTTGACGTGCTGGTACGTCATCTGCGCGCCTCCGGGCTGGAAGTGACCTTTGTCCGCAACTTCACCGACGTGGACGACAAGATTATCCGCCGTGCCAATCAGGAAGGGCGGGACTGGAAGGATGTGGCCGAAACCTATATTGCCGCCTTCCATGAAGACATGGATGCTCTCGGCGTCATCCGCGCCGACAAGGAGCCCCGCGCCACTGAATATATCAGCGAAATGCAGGATATCTGCACGACGCTCATCAACGAGGGCAAGGCCTATGCCACTCCTTCGGGCGACGTCTATTTCCGCGTGCGCAGCTATCCGCCCTACGGCAAGCTCTCGGGCCGCAGCCTCGACGAGCTCATGGCCGGCGCGCGCGTGGCTCCGGGAGAGGAAAAGGAAGATCCGCTGGACTTTGCCCTCTGGAAAGCCGCCAAGCCCGGCGAACCCTGGTGGGAAAGCCCCTGGGGCAAGGGGCGTCCCGGCTGGCACATCGAATGCTCGGCCATGAGCAAGCCCTATCTGCCGCTGGATATTCACGGCGGGGGGCAGGACCTCGTCTTCCCGCATCATGAAAACGAAATTGCCCAGACGGAAGCCTCCTGCGGCTGCGAGCTGGCCCATCTCTGGGTCCACAACGGCTTTGTGCAGGTCAATTCTGAGAAAATGTCCAAGTCTCTGGGCAACTTCAAGACAATACGCGACATTCTGGAAAGCTATCTGCCGGAAACCCTGCGCTTTTTCCTGCTGGGCAAGCAGTACCGCAGCCCCATTGATTTCACGCCGGAAATCATGGATGAGTCGGAAAAGGCCCTGAACCGCGTCTATGAATGCCTGCGCGAAGCCCGCAAAGGACTTGAGCGCGCCTCGTGGAAAAAGACGCCCCTGCCGCAGGAGCTCGTCGCGGAATGGCAGGAACTGGGGCCCGCCTTCCATGCCGCCCTTGACGACGATCTCAATACGGCCCAGGCGCTCGGCCATATCTTTTCGCAGGTGCGCATAGCCAACCGCCTTCTGGAAGACAAGGCCCTGCGCGCCGCCGAAGGGTCCCGCGAGATTCTGGAAGACCTGCTGCGCCGGGCCGCGGACTGGACAGCCCGCCTCGGTATGTTCGGACAGGATCCGCAGACTTTCCTCATTGCGCAGCGTGACCGCCGCGCCCGTCGCGCGCAGCTGGACATTTCCGCTGTGGAAGCCCTGCTGCAGCGCCGTCTTGACGCCCGCGCTGACAAAGACTTCGCCGCCTCGGATCAGCTCCGCGACGAACTGGCGGCCCTTGTCGTCGCCGTCGGGGATACGCCGGAAGGTCA
>CAMBWG010000076.1 GCA_945871415.1 uncultured Desulfovibrio sp. | reverse complement strand
TGTGCCCGAGAATCGCCCCATCTCCCTTGCCGGTACCGTTGAAACAATCGGCACGGCTTTTTCTGTAGCATGTTTACAAAAAACGTGTTACCTGCATCTTGCGCGACCGCGCTTCAGGCCCGGCGCGCACCTTGCCGGTGCCACCGGCACAAAAACAGGCGGGCAGGGATCGGGAAATGCTTTTCCACGCTCTGCCGCCCCGGAGCCTCGCCATGACACGACATATTCTCGCCACGCTGACGCTTTTTTTCACGATGCTTGCGCTTGCCGCCTGCCGCGACGACGTCTCATCCGCCGACGCGGACTCTCCGCGGGAGCTGCGCTACGCGGCAACAAAAGATATACGCGACATCAACCCCCATCTGTATACGGGAGAAATGGCCGCGCAGGCCATGCTCTTTGAACCGCTGGTCAGCAACACGCCGGAAGGCATCCGTCCGTGCCTTGCCGAAAGCTGGGACATCTCCGAAGACGGCCGGATATATACGTTCCATTTGCGCCGCGATGTGCGCTTTTCCGACGGCGAAGCCTTCAATGCCGCCGCCGTCAAGCAGAACATGGACGCCATTCTTGCCAACCGGCAGCGCCATGCCTGGATGGACCTTGTCCGCAAGATTGAGCGCGACGAAGTTGTGGATGAATACACGTACCGACTCTACCTGCGCACGCCCTACTATCCGACGCTGATTGAACTCGGCGCGCTGCGCCCCTTCCGCTTCATTTCCCCCCGTTGTCTCATCAACGGCCGGAGCAGGGACGGCGTGCGCGGCTACGCCGGAACCGGACCGTGGCTGCTGACCGAACACAAGGAACGGCAATACGCCCTGTTCACCGTCAATCCGCTTTACAGGGGAGAAAAACCCCGTATCCCCGCCGTGCGCTGGATCGTCATGCCCGATCATCAGTCCATAGCCCTGGCGCTGCAAAAGGGTGACATCCATCTTGTCTTTGGTTCCGACGGAGACATGCTGCAACAGGAAACCTTCGAAGCTCTGCGGCGTGCGGGCAAACATGCAACGCTGCTCAGCCCGCCCATTGCCTCCCGCGCCCTGCTGCTCAACAGCCGCCGGCCGTTTACCGGAGAACGCGCCGTGCGACAGGCCCTGCAGTATGCGGTCAACCGGCGCGCTATTGTCGAAGGTATTCTCGACGCCACCGAAAGCCCCGCCCTGACGCTCATGGCCCCGACCGTCCCTTATTGCGACGTGCCGCTGGAGCTGCGGGACTACGATCCGGCCCGGGCCGCCGCCCTGCTGGATGCGGCCGGCTGGCCTGTCGGCCCTGACGGCCTGCGCCACAAGGACGGCCGTACGGCACGCCTCCGCCTCTACTATAATGCCGATAATGCGCAGGAGCGCAGCATCAGCGAATATATCCAGGCGGATTTCAAAAAAATCGGCGTTGATCTGCGCATCATCGGCGAAGAAACGCAGGCTTTCCGCGACCGGCAGCGTTCCGGCGACTTTGAGCTTCAGTACGCGCGCTCATGGGGCGCCCCCTATGATCCCCAGTCCTATCTGTCCTCGTGGCGCATCCCGGCCCACGGCGACTATCAGGCGCAGGCCGGTCTGGACTGCAAGCCCTGGCTCGATCAGACCGTCACCGCCATCATGGCCGAAACCGACGAGGCCGGACGCCGCGCCATGTACAGGGAAGTTCTTTCCCGTATCCATGAGGAAGCCGTCTATCTGCCGCTCTCCTATTCCCGCACGCGCGCAGTCCATGTAAAACATCTTCACGGCGTCACCTTCGATATGAGTCAGTACGTCATCCCCTTTGAAAAGATGTTCTTTGCCTCGGGCGATTAGGTCGTGGCAACATTTGGGGGGAAGGCGTTTTCGTAAATCTTCCTCCCAAGCCCCCATCCCTCCCCCGGCGCGCTTTTTCAAAATTTGTAATAGTTTGTAAGTTTAGTCCACCACATCCCAGAGCCCTTTTTTCACCAGCATGAAACTGCGAACCACCCTGCTCCATCGCCTGCCGGGGATTGTCCCGCTGCTGTTTCTGACATCCGTACTTTCCTTCGGCCTCGTGCAGCTGAGTCCCAGCGATCCGGCGGAAGTGGCGCTGCGTCTCAACGACATCACTCCCACGCCGGAAGTCATTGCGGAAACACGCGCCCGGCTGGGCCTGGATCAGCCCCTCCCGATCCGCTATTTCCGCTGGCTTGACGCCGTGCTGCACGGCGATCTGGGCACAAGCTACGTCAACGGCAAATCCGTGGCCGCCGAACTGCGGCAGGCCCTGCCGCCCACGGTGATGCTTGCCGCCACGGCAACCGTCATCATGCTGGCCGGCGGCCTGCTGACGGCCCTGCCGGGAGTTTTCCGCCCCGGCAGCCGCACCGACAGGCTCGCGCGCCTGTTCCTGTTCTTCGCTTCCGCCATGCCTTCCTTCTGGCTCGGCCTCCTGCTGCTGCAATTTCTTGCCGTGACGCTGGACCTGTTCCCCATAGGCGGCATGAATGGCCCGGCTTCGCTGGCGCTGCCCGCGCTGACGCTGGCCCTGCCGCATATGCCCGCCTATGCGCGTCTGCTGCGCGCCGCCATGCTGCGCACAGCCCGGGAAAATTTTGTCCTCCATGATCGGGCGCGCGGTCTGTCGCCCCGCACCGTCATGAAGCATATCTTCCGTAATTCGCTGCAGTCCTGTCTGACGGCGCTGGGCATGAGTCTGCCCCGGCTCATGGCCGGGGCCTTTGTGGTGGAAAATATCTTTGCCTGGCCGGGGCTGGGGCGTCTGTGCGTCACGGCCATCTTCAACCGGGACTTTCCCGTTATTCAGGCCTATGTCCTGCTTATGGCCGGGATGTTTATCGTCTGTAATCTGTGCGTGGACATCTGCGCCGCGCTCCTTGATCCGCGGCAACGCGAGGAGGCCGCGCAATGAGCCTGCGACAGGCCCTGCTGCGGGACGGACTTGCCGTCTGCTCCCTTCTGTTCCTGCTGCTGGTTCTGCTCGCGGCCCTGCTGGCCCCGTGGCTTGCGCCGCAAGATCCGCTGGCCCCGGACGTGCAAAACAAATTTGCCGTCTGGAGCGCCGAGCACTGGCTCGGCACGGATCATCTCGGCCGGGACGTCTTCTCGCGCCTGCTTTACGGCGCGCGCTGTACGCTCGGCTTTGCGCTGCTGACCACAGTGTTCACCCTGCTTGCCGGCATTCTGCCGGGCCTGCTGGCGGGCGTTCTGTGCGGACGCACGGAAACACTCCTGCTGCGCCTGTGTGACATTCTTCTTTCCTTCCCCGCCGAAGTCCTCATTCTGGCCGTGACGGGCATGCTCGGCGCCGGGCCCGAAAAGGCGGCGCTGGCCTGCCTCCTTGCCAAATGGCCCTGGTACGCGCGCATGATGTGCGGCATCGCCCGGCAGTATGCGGACACAAACGCCGTCCGCTTTGCCCGTGTCATGGGGCACGGCCTGCCTCACATCCTGCGGCGGCATATTTTGCCCCGTGTCGCCGGGGAGACCATTGTGCTGGCAACCCTGCATACGGGCTCCTTTATTCTGACCCTCTCCGCCCTCTCCTTCCTCGGGCTCGGCGTCCAGCCTCCCGCGCCGGAATGGGGAGCCATGCTCGGAGAAGCCAGAAACGCCCTGCTCCGGGCCCCGTGGCTCATGCTCCCCCCGGGAGCCGCCATTCTGCTTGTCGTCGCCGCCTGCAACTATCTCGGCGACTGCCTGCATGACGCTCTGGAAGGCCGCTGCGGCGACGAGGGAAAAGCTGTTTTTAGTTAGACATTTTATTTTGAGGGGGAAGAAACCCCTTTTGCTCGCGGCAAAAAGTGGTTTCTTCCCCCTCAAACTCCCCCATCTTCCCCAAAACCCGCCAACTAAAACATTTTACCTTTGAAAAAAGACAAAACGCGAGGCGGCGACACAGCGCGCCCGGCCCAGATTGAGCGGAAACTATTTTTTATGATGGATGACACCTCACAAAAAACAGCCGGAGCCGCCCCCCTGCTTGAAGCTCGCCGGGTAGGCGTGCGCGTGCGCGCCACGGGCGAACCTCTGGTGGCCGACGTATCCCTGACCCTGTACCGGGGACGCAGCCTCGGTATTGTCGGAGACAGCGGCAGCGGCAAGACGCTGCTCTGCCGCAGCCTGCTTGGTCTGCTGCCCTCCTCGCTGACGGCGGAAGGACAGGTGCTGTTCGACGGCGCGGATATGCTGCATGCCGAAGCGGCGGAAGCCCGACATCGGCGCGGAACCGGGCTGGGACTCCTCTTGCAGCAGGCCATGACGGCTTTTGATCCGCTGCGTACCATCGAGGCGCATTTTCTGGAATCACTGCGGGAAAAATGCGGTCTTGCGGCCGCCGGGGCCCGCAGGAAGGCCGAAGCATATCTGAATCGCACGGGCCTTGCGGCCGATGTGCTGCATGCCTGGCCGCATCAGCTTTCCGGCGGCATGTTGCAGCGTTGTATGATCGCCCTGACACTCAGTCTGGAACCTTCCGTCATCGTGGCGGATGAACCCACAACCGCGCAGGACGCCTGCCATCAGTTCCGTATCGTGCGCCTTCTGGCCGGGCTCCGGCAGGAGCGGGCGCTGCTTATTGTCTCGCATGATCTGGCGGTAGTGCAGGCGCTGGCCGACGATCTGCTGATCCTGCATGAAGGCCGTTGCGTTGAAAGCGGCCCCACAGCCGCCGTTCTGGCCGCGCCGCAGCACGCCTGCACACGCCGCCTGCTGGAAGCGCGGCAGGCCCTTTCGCGTCCATTTCTGCAACTGCGCGGGGGGCGTGCATGACGACTTTTCTTGAAGCCCGGGGCCTGTGCAAAAGCTATGGCCGTCCGCCCCGGCCCGTCCTGCGCAGCATCGATCTTTCCCTTCCGCGCGGCGTCATCTGGGGACTGCTGGGGGAAAGCGGCAGCGGCAAAAGCACGCTTGCCCGGCTGCTCCTCGGTCTGGAACGCCCCGATGCAGGACAGATTCTGCTGGAAGGGGAACCGATCCGACGCTGGCGCTCCCGGCATCCCGGAGGCATGAGCGTGGTCTTTCAGGACTATGTCACATCCGTTCCCCCGCAGGCCGACGTCGCCGCCATCATCGCGGAGGGCTTTCCACCCGGCGCGCCCCGCCCGGACAGCGCCGCGATCCATGCCCTCATGGATCGCGTGGCCCTGCCCCGTTTTCTGTCGGGCCGTCTGCCCCATGAGCTCAGCGGCGGCCAGCTGCAACGGGTCTGCATTGCCCGGGCCATCGCCGCCCGCCCTTCGCTGCTGGTACTGGACGAACCCGTCAGCTCGCTGGATATTGCCGTACAGGCCCGGATACTGGAACTTCTGCAAGATCTCGCCAAAGAAATGACCTGTCTTTTCATTACGCATGATGTACAGGCTGCCGTCCACCTTTGTGAGCAGCTCATTTTTCTCCATCAGGGACGGATTATTGCTTCGCTGCCCCGGGAAGAACTTTTCAAAACGGACAATCCGCACGTCCGCGACCTGCTTGCCTGTACGCTCGTCCTTAAGGATTTTTAGTTTGAAACGCTTCGCGGTTTAAACCATACGGCCTGTCGCTTAACAAAAATGCAGTTTTTACGCCGGGTTCATGCCGGGCGGCGCTGTGACGCCGCCTCGCGTTTTGCCTTTTTCAAAGCCAGCACGATCTAATTTCAGTTTGAAACCGCCCCTTAACCCACAGGACACCGCAATGACTCTTCCTGACGAACGCCCCGCCGTTTTCTCCCTGAAAGAACGCATCCTTCGCTACTGGACGCGCCGCGCCGAAGGCTTCGGCGATGTCCGGCGCAAGGAACTCTCCGGCGACGACCGCAACCGCTGGAACAAAGAAATACTTCCCTGGCTGCCGTCCGCTGCCGGAAAAGAACCGCTGCGGGCATTGGATATCGGTACCGGGGCGGGCTTTTTTGCCGTCCTGCTGGCGCAGCAGGGGCTGCGCGTGACCGCCATCGACATCAGCGATGCCATGCTGGAGCAGGCCGCCCGCCTTGCCGACGAACAGGGCTGCGTCGTGGACTTTCAACGCATGGATGCGACCCGGCTCCTTTTTCCCGACGCTTCCCTTGATGTCATTGTTGCCCGCAATGTCCTCTGGACGCTGACGGATCCCGAAGCGGCCTATGCCGAATGGCGGCGCGTCCTCCGCCCGGGCGGCGTCCTGCTCAACTTCGACGCCGACTACGGCGGGGTCGATTTTACCGAACTGGCCCGTCTGCACGGCCGCCACGCCCATGCCGATATAAACGCCGCCATGCTGGAGGAATGCGAACATATCCGCCGGGCTCTGCCTCTCAGTTCCCGGCAGCGTCCTCACTGGGATGTCGAGGCTCTCCGCCGGGCAGGATTTACCCGGGCCTGCTGCGACATGGAGCTGAGCGGGCGCATCTACCCGCACGACGACACTGCCGCCTATAATCCCGTGCCCATGTTTGCCCTGCGCGCCGAGCGCTGATAAAAACAGCTTCCCGCCATAGAGCATTTTCAGTTTGCAATGCTTTGCATTTCAAACCATACGGCCTGTCGTTTCTCGGAAAAAACGCGTTTTTTCCGCTCACGCTGGGCCGGACGGCGCTGTGCCGCCGCCTCGCGTTTCACTTTTTTCAAAGTTGAAACTCTCTAATCAAAAAGGCCCTGTTCCCGCACGAACAGGGCCTTTTTCATATCTGACGGACAGATAAACGTCGCAACTCCTTCCCTCGACAAGCAAAACTTTCCTCCCCCTCTTTTCCGTCCGTTCTTTCGCGCGCGTACCGCCACACAGGCATACGCATCTAAAAAATCAAGTAAAAACAATATGTAATACAAGAATACGAAAAATTTCCGTCCGTTCCCCCCGGTAGGCAAATTTTGACGGCCCCGCCCGTACACATCGTTAACATACTGTTTTTATTAACTTGGCACGCATATTGGATAAAAAAGGGCAACCGACAACAATCGATCCTATGGGGAGGATACAACATGAGTCTTGTCGTTAATCACAATATGATGGCCGCCAACGTGGCGCGCAATCTGAATGCTCACTACAGCAATCTGAGCACCTCCACGCAGCGCCTGTCCACCGGCATGCGCATCAACTCCGCCGCCGACGACGCCGCCGGTCTGGCCATCAGCGAACTGCAGCGCGCCGACATCGCCGCCCTGCAGCAGGGCGCGCGCAACGCCAACGACGCCATTTCCCTTATTCAGACTGCCGACGGCGCCATGGGCGTCATTGACGAAAAGCTGATCCGCATGAAGGAACTGGCCGAACAGGCCGCCACCGGTACGTACGACTCCACGCAGCGTCTGATGATCGAATCCGAATATCAGCAGATGGCGTCGGAAATCACCCGTATCGCCAACGCCACCGACTTCAACGGCATCAAGCTGCTGGACGGCACGCTCTCCGGCGTGCATGACGGCAGCGAAATGACCGCCACCGGCGCCCTCAAGGTCCACTTCGGTACCGGCAACGATTCCGCGGAAGACTACTACTACATCGAAATCGGCGACGTGACCGCTCAGGCTCTGGGCCTCGGCAACGCCTCCACCTATGATGAAGACCGCAACCGTATCGTTGCCGAATTCAAGGCGAATCTTGAAAAGAACATGCGCGGCTGGGATCGTGGCGAAGCCTGGCAGAAGGCCGCGTACGACAACATCCAGGGCATTGTGGACGATTTTGCCGCCAAGCTTGACCAGATCCAGACCGATCTGGAAGCCGGCAACATGACCGCCTACACGGATGACTGGAATGCCCTGACGCAGGAACAGAAGCAGTTCTACGGCAAGGGCCTGCCGGCCGACATGCCTCCCACGGCGCAGCAGTACCAGGATATGTCGCAGAGCGACAAGGAAAAGGTGCTGTACGCCTACACCCGCGCGGCTATCGACTTCATGGGCGACGCGGATGATGACGGCGATGCCACCACCGGCGGTTTCGCTGGCCTGAATCTCCAGACCGGTATCAATACCTTTGAAACCGCTGTAGGCAATGCTGTGCCCGCTCCCACAGCGGAACAGGAAGCGGCCGCCCGCGCGGCCGTGGATGAAGCCCTGCACAGCATGTCCGTGGCGCTGGAAACCAAGTGGGACGCCGCCGGCCGCACCGTGGCCACGCAGGAAGACGCCCAGCTGGCTCTGGATGCCATCAACAACGCCATCATCGAGAAGGACAAGGTCCGCGCTCACCTCGGCGCGCTCCAGAATCGTCTTGAAAACACCATTACCAACCTGAACGTGCAGGCCGAAAACCTGCAGGCCGCCGAATCCCGCATCCGCGACGTGGACGTCGCCACGGAAATGACGGAATTCACCCGTCAGCAGGTGCTGACGCAGACGGCTGTCGCCATGCTCTCGCAGGCCAACTCCCTGCCGCAGATGGCCATGCAGCTGGTCGGCGGTTAGTCGTCCGGCAGTTAGCGGCGCGGCATGATAACGCCGCGCCGCAGAAAGAGGGAAATGCCGCGGCCGGACAGCGCAGGGAACGCGCCCGTCCGACGCCGCTTACCGCCCCTTCCCGCCGTATACGCCCCCGGCGCAGCCTTCGGGCAGGATCGCGCAGGGTAATGGGATCGGGCAGCAACTATAGAAGTTCATGGAGAGGAACATATGAGCCTTGTCGTCAATCACAATATGATGGCAGCCAACGTGGCGCGCAACCTGAACGCTCACTACAGCAACCTGAGCACCTCCACGCAGCGCCTGTCCACCGGTATGCGCATCAACAGCGCGGCCGACGACGCCGCCGGTCTGGCCATC
>CAMBWG010000075.1 GCA_945871415.1 uncultured Desulfovibrio sp. | reverse complement strand
CCGGAAGGCAGGTGAATGGAGACAGTATTGAGGGGGAGATGGAAACCCTTTTGAAAAAGGGTTCTCCCTCTCCCCCTCAAACTCCCCCTCTCCCTTCCTAAAACTTTTCATAGGGTTATTCTGCGCTGTCCTTACTCAAAAAAATAACCGTGTCGCAACCGTCCCCCGGGAATGCAAAATCATTATGCGTGCTGTCTTTTAGAGCATTTCACCCTTGAAAAAGGTGAAACGCAAGACGACACAGCGCGACCCAAAGTGAGCGGAAAACCACGGACAAACAAAAAAGCCCGTGTCACCGGGGGACGGCTGACAACGGGCTTGCGGCGGCGTTATCGTGCCGCGCCATTTTTCAAACAAAAAGTTTTCGGAAGGAGGATGGGGGGTTCGGGGGGAAGGAGGAGAACCCTTTTTCAAAAGGGTTTCCGCCCTCCTCCCGATCTATCTACCAGCTATATCTCGCTTTCAGGGATACCGCAGGCGCGGGCCACGCCGGCGCCGTAGGCGGGATCGGCCTTGGCGCAGTTACGGATATGGCGCAGCTTGATTTCTCTGGGGGCATCGCCCAGGGCGCGGGCGGTGTTGCCGAAGAGAGCTTCCTGCTGTTCCGGGGTCATCAGTCGGAAGAGCTTGCCGGGCTGCTCGAAATAGTCGGCGTCGTCGCAGGGATAGTTCCAGCGCGCCGCGTCGCCGCTGATCTTCAGCGGCGGTTCGGCAAAGTCCGGCTGTTCCTGCCATGCGCCGTAGCTGTTGGGTTCGTAGTTGGTATGGCTGCCGTAGTTGCCGTCCACGCGCATGAGGCCGTCACGATGGAAGCTGTGATAGGGGCAGCGCGGTCTGTTGACGGGAATCATGTGATGATTCACCCCGAGGCGGTAGCGCTGGGCGTCGCCGTAGGAGAACAGACGGCCCTGAAGCATCTTGTCGGGAGAAACACCGATGCCGGGCACAAGATTGGCGGGATTGAACGCGGCCTGCTCCACTTCCGCAAAGTAGTTTTCGGGATTGCGGTTCAGTTCCAGCACGCCCACTTCAATCAGCGGATAATCCTTGTGATACCAGACCTTCGTGAGGTCAAAGGGATGATAGGGCAGCTTTTCGGCGTCCTCTTCGGGCATCACCTGGAAATAGAGCGTCCAGCGGGGGAAATCGCCCTTTTCAATGTGTTCGTACAAATCGCGCTGATGGCTGTCGCGATCCCGGCCGATGAGCTCCTGCGCCTCGGCGTCCGTCAGATTCCTGATGCCCTGCTGGGTCTTGAAATGGAACTTGACCCAGAAACGCTCGTTTTTGGCGTTGATCAGACTGTAGGTATGACTGCCGAAACCGTGCATGTGACGGTAGGAAGCGGGAATGCCGCGATCACTCATGACCACGGTGATCTGATGCAGAGCTTCGGGCAGCAGCGTCCAGAAGTCCCAGTTGTCCCTGGCGCTGTGCATGTTGGTGCGCGGATTGCGCTTGACCACGTGATTCAGATCCGGGAACTTGAGCGGATCACGCAGGAAGAAGACAGGCGTGTTGTTGCCCACCATATCCCAGTTGCCCTGATCCGTATAAAACTTGAGCGCAAAGCCGCGAATGTCGCGTTCCGCATCGGCCGCGCCCCGCTCCCCGGCCACCGTTGAAAAGCGGGCGAACACTTCCGTCTTTTTCCCGACTTCGGCAAAAAGAGAGGCACGCGTATAACGGGTGACATCGTGCGTCACCGTAAAGGTGCCGTAGGCCCCGGACCCCTTGGCATGCATACGCCGTTCGGGAATCACTTCGCGATCAAAATGCGCCAGCTTTTCCTGAAACCAGACGTCCTGCATCAGCATGGGACCGCGCGGACCGGCGGTCAGCACATGGTTGTTGTCGGCAACGGGCGCGCCTGCGCCGGTGGTAAGACGATCATTCTTGTCTGCCATGATGATTCCCTCCTTGACGTAGTTTGTAGTTCAGAGGCGGTTACCGGAACTCCGACCGCCGTGTCGTTAAAGGCATCATGGCGGAAAATTCTCTTATTGTAAATAGTAATTATTATCATTACTAAAAATATTTCTTCTTTTATTAACAACCTACTTATTTTACATGATAAAAAATAAAAGCCCGCTGAAATCAGCGGGCTTTTGAACCTGTGTAATTCTCAATCCTGATGGCAGGCGGTATCCCTGCCCGGAGACGGCTGCCACAGGGGATGCGGTCGCGCTACCGGGCTGTACATCCTCCCGATAAAAGCGCGTTGGGGGAAGGATGGGGGTTCGGGGGAAGGAAACACCCCTTGCGCGCCAGCCAAGGGGGTTTCCTTCCCCCGAAAAAAAATCCTCTGCCCGCGCTCTAGTCGCGGTTGCCGCCGCCAAAGAGGCGCAGAAGCATCAGGAAGAGGTTGATGAAGTCAAGGTAAAGCGTCAGCGCGCCGAGGATGGCGCCGCGGCGTACGGCGGTGCCGTCATCGAGGGGAGCGGCCATGCCGAATTCACGGAGCTTCTGGGTATCGTAGGCCGTCAGACCGGTGAAGATGATGACGCCGAGGCAGCTGATCACGAAGTCCATCATGGAGCTCTTCAGGAAGAAGTTCACCAGGCTGGCGATGAGGATACCAATCAGACCCATGATCAGGAAGTTACCCATGCCGGTCAGATCGCGCTTCGTAACCGTGCCGTAGACGGTCATGGCCAGGAAAAGCCCCGTGGTGGAGAGGAAGGCATTGAGGATGGACCCAATGGGATACACCACGAAGATGGCCGACAGGGTCAGGCCGGTCAGGCCGGAATAGAGCAGGAAAAGGCCCGTCGCCGTCGTGCCGGACATTTTATGAATGGCCGCGGAAAGGGCGATGACCAGACCGAACTGCGCCACAATCAGAATAAAGGGAATCACCGAATTGTTGAAAATGGCTATCTGAGCGGCAGGGCTGGCAGCCACGGCATAGGCGACAACGCTGGTCAGAGCAAGCCCGGCCGTCATCCAGCCGTAGACCTGACGCATATACACAGAGACGGCACTGGTCGCGCTCCGGGAAAGAGTGCGGGTCGTTTCCATAGAGAAATCCTCCGAAAAAATGCTGCGGCGGACACACAAGAGAGATTCAGGACGGACATTCCCGCCGCGGGCGATAACGCGTCCGCCGCCAGTATCGCCCCGAATACGGGTTTGTCCTTTTAAGGATACGGCTTTTTCCGCATTTGGCAAGGGGGAGCGGGGCCCGGCGGCACGGGAAGCCGCTTTCCCGCGCCCGGAAAGGGAGCTTGCCCCTGTGCGGCACGCGTGTTACCGTGCGCCCGCGACGCGCACAGGGCCGTCGCATATCCGCAAAGGAGTCAGAACCAATGAAAGGTCTTTCTTTCGCCGCGTGGGGCCGCGGACTGCTGGCCGCCGCGTTTCTGCTGGCAGGCATGCTGTGCGGCACTCCCGCGCAGGCTGCCGATCCCACCGTCAAGCTGGAAACCAGCATGGGGGACATTGTTGTGCGTCTTGACGCCCGCAAGGCGCCCATGACGGTGACGAACTTCCTTGAATACGTGAAAGCCGGCTTCTATGACGGCACGACCTTTCACCGCGTGATCAAGGGCTTCATGATTCAGGGCGGCGGCATGGGGCCGGACATGAAGGAAAAGCCCGCGCGTGCGCCCATCAAGAACGAAGCCGCCAACGGCCTGAAGAACTCCAAGTACACCATCGCCATGGCCCGCACCTCGGAGCCGCATTCGGCCACGTCGCAGTTCTTTATCAACGTCGCCAACAACGCCTTCCTTGACTACAAGTCCCAGACGCCGCAGGGCTGGGGCTACGCCGTGTTCGGCAAGGTCATCAAGGGACAGGACGTTGTGGACAAGATTGCGGGCGTGCAGACCGGCCGCCGCGGCTATCATGACGATGTGCCGCTGGACCCCATTTTCATCAAGCGCGCCACCATTATGGAATAACGCAACAGTAACGCAGCATCGCAACGCAGGGAGCCCGTACCGCCGCAAGCGGTACGGGCTCCTTCTTATTTCCAGTTTGAAACGCGTTGCGTTTCAAACCATACGACCTGTCGTTTCGCGGAAAAACGCGGTTTTTCCGCTCACTTCGGGCCGGGCGGCGCAGTGCCGCCGCCTCGCGTTTTACCTTTTTAAGGGTAACACGCTTTATTTTCGGCCATCTCCGGCCTACGGTTTCACGTAGGCGTACCCCTTGCGCTGCATTTCCACGAGCGCCACCATCCCGGCGGGCACGACATTGCAGCAGCTCCAGAGCTGTTCCTTCGTAAGCTTGTTCTCGTTCAGAGCGAACTGGCACAGCTCGATACGCAGGCCCTTGCCCGTCAGCTCCGCGGCCATCGCCTCCAGTTCGGCATTGGGCGCGGCAAAGAGATTGACGGAGGGACCGTTGGCCAGCAGCGTCACCGGGGCTTCGCCAACGACGGTCAGATAATTTCTGGCATTTTTGAGCGCAAGGCGCAGACGTGCGGGATCGTTGGCATCAATATGCAGACACAGGGCATCGGCCATGATTATAACCTCCGGTATAAAAAGACAGGATACTGGAGAAGCATGCCAGAACACGGGAGAAAAATCGAGTCCCGCCCGGCCCCGGGATCTGGCCGGCAGCCGGAGCATTTTCAGTATGAAACGCGTTGCATTTCATACCATACGCCCTGTCGCTTCTCGGTAAAGTATATTTTCATTTCAAATAGATAGATACCTCACTGCATGCCCGCCACAAACTCCCGCATCCCCCGGAAGAAGGATGCAGTGTCAACGGGCCTCAGGCTGTATCCGCGGGCGCATGGCAGAGGAAGAACAGTTCTTCGACCATTTCCACAAGCTGCCCCATCAGTCCGCCGCCGTTCATGGGATGTCCGAACAGGGCCTCGCGCTGATTGGCAAGCCCGCGCCTGTCCACGGCATCGGGCAGGGTCGGCAGCAGCGTTTCCGCCAGACGGCAGGCCAGCAGATAGCCCTCCGCGCCCTCAAGAAACAACGGGGCCAGCGAACGGAAGCGCGCGCCGATGTCGCGCCAGCAGCGCAGGGCTTCGGGGCCGGGACAACTGGAAGCCGTTTCGTACAGGGCCGCATGCAGATTATTGCAGGCCGCGCCGGGCAGACCGGACTTCCAGCCCCAGAGCCAGGGGGCGCGCTCAAAAAACAGATTGTGTTCCACAGCCAGCCGCAGCAGGGAGCGCAACCCGCGCAGGGCCGAACACAGCGCCTCGCGGGCATCGGCGGGCCAGGCGGCCGCATCCGGCTCCTGTCCGGCCATATCCCAGGCGGGAACCGTCACGGAAGCAGGCTGCAAACCGGAAAGCTCGTGCAGAAGATGGGCAAACCAGAAATTCGCGTCGGGGCTGTGCGGGGTTTCCAGATGCGAATAGCTGAGCACATAGCGCCCCGCGCCGCTGGTTCCCGTCAGGACCACGGGCTGCCCGTGCACAAAACGCGCGGACAGATCCACGCCGTACAAATCCCGCCAGGCCTCGAAGACATGGGCGGGCACACGCCGCAGGGGCAGATCCGCCAGCCAGAAATCGGCATCCGGCGGCCCGTAGGTTGCCAGAACCCGCACGGAAGCTTCCGCGCCCGGCGCAAAACGGCCGGGCCACCACACGGGCAGCGACGGCCGGACATCGCCCGCGCGCCACGAAGGCGGGATCAGACGGGCGACGGCTTCGTCATCACCGGGGGAAGGCACATGACAGCGCAGATGTCCGGAAACAAGATGCTGCAGGCGTTCGGGATACCGGGCCCGGGCCCACGGGCACAGGCCCAGCCCGTCGCCGTGACGCAGGGCCAGCCCCGCGCCGCCGCAAAAACCCAGATAGGCCCCGCCTTCGGCCACATGACGCCGGATGGCCTCCATGCCGCGCCGTCCCAGACCGGCGGCCTTGAGGCGGGCATTGCCGCCGGGCACGAGCAGCAGCGAAAAACGCCGCTCGCCCCCGCCCGCATCGCCCGGCTTGCCGAACAGGCCGCCTTTGGCTATGTTCTGGGCCTTGAACAAACGGCAGGACAGGCCGAGGCCGCGCACGGCGCGCCAGGCCATGAATCCCCAGATATGGGACGCATCCCATAGTATGGCAATATCTCGGGCGGTCTGCATGCGCGCAGTATTGCCGCCTTTCATGGAGAAAGCAAGGATATGGCGGAAACACTCCCCAAGGGTTACGAACCCCATGACGTGGAAGCCCGGTGGCGCAACCACTGGCAGGACAACAAGACCTTCACGCCCGATCCCGGCGCGGACGGCGAAGCCTTTTCCATCGTCATTCCTCCGCCCAACGTTACGGGCGCGCTGCATATCGGCCATGCGCTGAATATTACCCTCATCGACGTGCTGTGCCGTCATGCCCGCCAGAAAGGCAGAAACGTCCTCTGGGTTCCCGGCACCGACCATGCGGGCATCGCCACCCAGAACGTCGTGGAGCGCGCCCTTGCCAGAGAAGGCAAGCGCCGTCAGGATCTGGGCCGCGAAGCCTTTGTGGAACGCGTCTGGCAGTGGCGCGAAGACTACGGCCACCGCATTCTGGATCAGATCCGCGCGCTCGGCGCTTCCGTGGACTGGACGCGCCTGCGCTTCACCATGGACGAAGGTCTTTCCGCCGCCGTGCGCAAGGTCTTTGTGCGTCTGTATAAGGAAGGGCTGATCTACAAGGGCGATTACATCATCAACTGGTGCTCGCGCTGCCATACCGCCCTGGCCGACGACGAAGTGGAACACGAAGCTCACAAGGGCAAGCTCTGGAGCGTGCGCTACAAGCTGGCCGACGGCTCCGGCTACATCACCATCGCCACCACCCGCCCGGAAACCATCCCCGGCGACACCGCCATCTGCGTGCATCCCGAAGATGAACGCTACGCCCACCTTGTGGGCAAAAAGGCCGTCGTCCCTGTTCTTGGCCGGGAAATTCCCATTATTGCCGACAAGTATGTGGATCGGGAATTCGGTACCGGCGCGCTCAAGGTGACGCCCTGCCACGACCACAACGACTGGGCGCTGGGCCGCACCCATAACCTCGAATTTTTGCAGGTCATCGACGAAAACGGCGTCATGAAGGCCGAGGCCGGTCCCTATGCCGGTCTGAGCAAGGAAGAATGCCGCACCCGCATCGTGGCCGACATCGAAGCCGCCGGCGATCTCGTCAAGGTGGACGATCTCGAAAACTCCGTGGGGCACTGTTACCGCTGCCATACGGTGGTGGAACCTCACGTCTCCACTCAGTGGTTCGTCGCCACCACGAAAATGGCCCCCGCGGCCCGCGCCGCCGTGCCCGATCAGACGGCCATCCTGCCCGAAAGCTGGCGCAAGACCTATTATCACTGGCTCGACAACATCCGCGACTGGTGCATCAGCCGTCAAATCTGGTGGGGCCACCGCATTCCCGCCTGGACCTGCGAGCAGTGCGGCGAACTCATTGTCGAGGAACAGGACCCCACGGTCTGCCCCAGGTGCGGCTGCACGCATCTGAAGCAGGAAGAAGACGTGCTCGATACCTGGTTCTCCTCGGCGCTCTGGCCCTTCTCCACCATGGGCTGGCCCGAAAAGACCGCCGAGCTGGAACGCTGGTACCCCACGTCCGTGCTCGTCACCGGCTTTGACATCATCTTCTTCTGGGTCGCCCGCATGATGATGATGGGCCTGCACTTCATGGGTCAGGTGCCCTTCCGCGACGTCTATCTGCATGCGCTGGTACGCGACGCCACCGGCCGCAAGATGTCCAAGTCCACCGGCAACGTCATTGACCCGCTGCTCATGATCGACAAGTACGGCTGCGACGCCCTGCGCTTCACCCTGACGGCCTTTGCCGCCATGGGCCGCGACATCCGTCTTTCCGAAGAGCGCATCGAGGGCTACCGCCACTTTGTCAACAAGCTCTGGAATGCCGCCCGCTTCGCGCTCATGAATCTGCCCGAAACCGCGCCCGCGCCCGTGGCTCTGGAGTCGGTCGAGGGCCTGCATCATCAGTGGATTCTGCACCGCCTTGAGGCCGTCAAAAAGGACGTGGACGCCGCCCTTGAAGAATATCGCTTCAACGACGCCGCCCAGCTCGGCTACAAGTTCCTCTGGAACGAGTTCTGCGACTGGTATCTGGAGCTCATCAAGCCCGATATGCAGGATGAAGGCCGCAAGCCCGTGGCCCAGCGCGTGCTGTGGGTGGTGCTGCGCGAACTGCTGCTGCTTCTCCATCCCGTTATCCCCTTTGTGACGGCGGAAATCTGGAACGCTCTGCCCACGGAAGCGGGCGCGACGCCCACCGACATCGCCCTCGAACGCTACCCCGCCGCGCGCCCCGGCTGCGAACATCCCGCCGAGGCCGCCCGTATGGAACTCATTCAGGGCATCATCGTCGCCGTGCGCACCATCAAGGCCGAGCTCAACATCAGCCCGGCCCACAAGGTAAGTCTGCTCCTGCATCCCGTGGATGACGCGCAGGCAGCTCTGCTGGATCATGCCCGCCCCATGATGATGACGCTGGCCCGTCTCGAAGGTCTGGAAATCGGTACCGATCTTGCCGCACCCAAGGCCTCGGCCTCTGCCGTGGTCGAAGGCTGCCAGGTCATCGTGCCCCTCAAGGGCGCCGTGGACCTTCAGGGAGAACTGGCCCGCCTCGACAAGGAGCTGGCCAAGCTCGACAAGGATCTCATCGGCGTGCAGACCAAGCTGCATAACGAAAGCTTCGTGAGCCGCGCGCCCGCCGAAGTCGTGGAACGCGAACGGGCCCGCGCCGCCACCCTGCTTGACAACAAGACCAAGCTGGTGGCCCTGCGCCAGCGATTGAGAGAAGCACTTGCCGATGACTAAATGAAGCGCCTTTCCGCCGCTCTGCTCTCTCT